>DASRQG010000127.1:0-4161 GCA_035645995.1 Mariniphaga sp.
CAGGTTCATCTGCAAGAGAAACAATGCATTGCCTATATAAAGGATGTGCTCAATTCAATCTGCAATTATCGTTTTGCAGAAACTTCCAACTGTATCTCGGAAGCTCAATGGGATTACCAGCAAGCTGTTCGTTGGGAAAAGGAACATTATAGAGAGAAATATTTAGGCATTGAAAGGTTTGGGAAGCAAAAAACAACTGAAAAGATTATCGTCGATACCAAAGAATATGAAGGTATTGAGGCTAGGATAAAAAGGACAAAACAGTTTAAGTCTGTTGCACGCCAGGATAATATTGCTTTCGAGGATGAAGAACATAAGTATCACCATCCAAAGGACGAAACCGGTAATGCTGAATATATCTCGGTAACGACCTTAATTGACCGATTTTTCCCATTTGACATCGATAGATTTATACAAATAAAAGCCAGGAGAGAAAAACGAAGTGAAAATGATGTACTCGAGGAATTTCTAAGGAACAGAGACGAGGCAGCTGAAAAAGGGACTTATCTTCACGAACAAATCGAAAACTTTCTGAAAGGCAATAAGTATGATGCCAATTCAAAGGAGTTCAGAATGTTTAAAGAGTTTTACAATCAGATTGTTGTTGCCAAAGGGTTTGAATTTGTAGAAGCCGAAAAAAGAGTATTGTTCGAGGAATATAACGTGGCCGGTACTATTGATGCCTTATTTAAAAAGCCAAATAAAGAAGAATTCCTAATTGTTGACTGGAAGCGCAGTAAGAAACTGGTGGTGGATGGACATCCTAAAAAATATGGATATGGTTATGCTTTATCTGAATTAAATCATCTGGATAATTCAAGCTATTACAAATATGCTTTACAACAAAATATTTATAAATACATCTTAGAGAAAAAGTACGGTATGTCAATTTCCTCAATGAACTTGATCGTTCTACATGAGAACTTTGACAGGTTTTATCGGATTAACTTAGTAAAAATGGAGAAAGAAGTGTCCATCATTTTTGATTCAATCAACCATAAAATTTAGCTATGTCAGTATTAAGTGAATTTAAAGAAGCCATAAGGATACAGCAAGTTAAGGACGATGAAGCATACGAGGAGCAAATTAAATTGCCCATTGATGAGAGAGTCGCCAAGGGGGTTTCCATGAATAACTTAAAAGTAGATTTCGATTTTTATGTCCATGAACCCAATCCATGGTGTCCTGTTATAGATCATCCACTAAAGTTTATTAGAACCGCAACGATTTATTGTCAGAATAATATCTCAAAATTTAGAGAGGGTGGACAGGTAATACTAAGTAATGGTAGTCACTCGTTCAAAATGGAAATTATCGAGGATACTATCGACAATTTTATACTTGCTCCAAATGCTTTTGATGTAAAACATTGTTATATAGACTCAGAGAATTACAACCAAACCAACTGGGAAGTTAATGTTGTAAAAACTGATCTCACCCTTAGATTGCTGTCAGCAACTGCTGGTAACCTGGAGAATGACAGGGTACGTCTAAATAGAATTGAAAAACTTTTAGATGGAAAATTAGTGAATCGTTATTCATCTAATTTTCAGTACACGCAATTAAATAATTCCCAGAATATTGCTGTCCAAAAGGCCATCCGTTCAGAGAGCTTTCATCTTATTCAGGGCCCCCCGGGGACAGGAAAAACAGAAACAATCGCTCATATTGCAAAGTTAATGGTAGAATCAGGGAAAAATGTCTTTGTTACAGCTCCCACTCATACAGCCATTAATAATTGCTTGAATGCAATATCAAAAAAGGTAAAAGATCCGTCGAAAGTAGTCAAAATAGGAGAAAAGTATCAGGCCGCAGAAATTCTCGGTAACGAATTTATCACAAGAAAAACAAGGTTGCCTCTTGATAGTTATTCTCGAAGTAACGACTTAAGTAAAAAAGGGATTATTATAGGTGGTACACCATATTGTTTTTGTTACCCTGCATCAAAGAGATTAAATAATTGGGAGTTTGATGTTGCTTTAATCGACGAGGCTGCTCAAATGAGTATTCCTTTGGCTGTTTCTGTAATGTCTAAAACAGATAAGTTTATTTTTGTTGGAGATCATAAACAATTGGATCCAATCATGCCATCTGGTACAGGCATTTCAATGTTTTCTGAATCAGTATTTAGCCGCTTAGTAAGGTTATATCCTAATGAGAAGACTCTTTTAAAAATATCCTACAGACTGAATGAAAAGCTAATCCGAATTCCCAATGCCTTATTTTATAATAATGAATTAAGCTCAGCTGATTCATTAAATTTGGCTAATCAGCATATTACCAGTAAAAATTTTTCCGGGGTAATTAATCATGAGGATTCTAAGATTTTATATCTACACTCAGAGTTTGATGCTCAAGGAAGGTCGCCCTATGAAGCAATGATAGTAGCAGAAATGGTAAGTGATTTGATGTCGAATGGGATAGACCTTGAGAATATTGGGATATTAACACCATACAGAGCTCAGGTAAGAGAAATAAAGAAGGCCCTCAACAGCATTATTGGAGGTGTTGATACTGAAGACACAGAATCCTTATTTGTGGATACAGTTGATAGAATGCAGGGACAGGAACGAGATTATATTATTTACAGTATGTCCAATTCGCACCCATTGGAGTCGAAAAGAAGACTTGACTTTTTTTATAGCCCCAATAGGCTAAATGTAGCCATTACCAGAGCAATAAAGAAATGCATTGTAATTGCCAATTATAAAGTGTTCGACATCATAGACGAAGAGCTTGCCGAATTACCAGAATTTGAAAAGTTGAAGCCTAGCCTTGATATATTTAAAGAGTATTTTCAACTATCGACTAAAATAGAAGAGGAAGTTGAAGAAGATGCTTGGTAGGTAATGTGAAAATTGCTAATTATGTCTCTATGGATCATCGGTTTTGTCAATTAACGGGTAACAAAAACAAGTATCTCATCAAATTAGAAAAGTATCTATGGCCTTTACCGAACTAAACAGTGTAGAACATTACATTATTCATCAGCTAAGCGGTGTTAATCTTAATAGCACTGAAGCTTCAGAGCCACCTCGAGAATATCCAGGCAAATGGATTTACAAATCCGCTTCTGAGCTATCCCGGGGAGTTAATGAAGTTATTGTAGAGAAAGAATTGAAGGATGCTTTGATACGGCTCAATCCTGAGATTGAGAAGAACCATGATCTAGCTGATGAAGTGATTTTTAAAATAAGGGCCATTTTGCTTTCCGTTAATCAGGTTGGACTGGTTCGGGCCAATGAGGAGTTCTTTAAATGGATGACCGGAGAAAAGACGATGCCATTTGGTGAGAATAACCGTCATGTGCCTGTTCGATTAATTGATGCAGAAAATTTAAGCAAGAATAGTTTCATTGCAACGAATCAATACCGGATTCATCATCGGGAGACAAAGATTCCGGATATTGTTCTTTTAATAAACGGCATACCTGTTGTTGTAGGAGAGGCCAAAACACCTATTCGTCCCTCTGTTAGTTGGCTGGATGGTGCTCATGAAATTCACGATATTTATGAGAATGCGGTTCCTCAACTCTTTGTTCCCAATATTCTTTCTTTTGCTACCGAGGGAAAAGAATTGTTTTATGGAGCTGTCAGATGCCCATTGGATTTCTGGGCTCCCTGGCGCATTGAATCGGATGAAGATTATCTGGCAAAGAAGTTTGGACTTGGTGAAATTAAGCATGAATTGGGCGATTTGCTGAGCCCAAAACGCTTGATTGATATTCTGTTTAATTTTTCTCTCTATACCAGCGATAAGAAGAAACGACGGATTAAAGTAATCCCCAGGTTTCAGCAATACGAAGGAGCCAACAAAATAGTGGAGCGGGTAAAGTCTGGCAGTTCAAAGAAAGGCCTTATCTGGCACTTTCAGGGATCTGGGAAATCACTGCTAATGGTATTTGCTGCACAGAAATTGAGGCGGGCTCCCGAGTTAAAAAGTCCTACGGTTATTGTACTTGTTGACCGGGTCGATCTGGATACTCAGATCAGTGGCATATTTAATGCCGCTGATGTTCCTAATGTGGTTTCTACCGATAATATAAAAGAGCTGCAAGGCCTGGTTGAGAAAGATACCCGCAAAATTATTATTTCCACCATTTACAAATTCCGGGATGCACGGCCCAATATGAACCTGCGGGATAATATAATTGTGTTGGTG
>DASRQG010000128.1:0-4258 GCA_035645995.1 Mariniphaga sp.
AATCTACACCCGAATGGAAATAGCTCAAATGATTAGTGCTAAAACAAAAGGTAAAATTATAAATGTCCCCCGCATAATGGTTGAACCGGGATTATTATTTCTAAAATTTATAGATGGTGACGCTCAAGCGAAACTTGATTACTTTAATTATGTTTCCACGAATGATATGATTGCTCCTCAATACGGAAAACTTTCTTTACGTGATTACATTCAACAGTTTGATTTAAACCAATTACCTCATGGCTGATCAATTTGATGCCATAGTGGTCGGCAGCGGGCCCAATGGCTTAGCAGCGGCTATCCTTCTCCAGCAGAAAGGCCTGAAGACAGTAATATATGAACAAGCTGATACTCCGGGAGGAGCTGTCAGGACTATCAACAGCACTTTACCCGGATTTTATCACGATTTTGGCTCAGCCATTCACCCTCTGGCATTTGATTCTCCCTTTTTTAAAACTCTGCCTCTTGAAGATTATGGGTTGAAGTGGGTACATCCACCCATTCCCTTCGCTCACCCTTTTACTGATGGAGATGCCTATGCTTGTTTCACAAGTATTGAAGACACTGCTAATCAATTAGGACAAGACCGCAAACGTTACATTGACTTATATAAAAAACTCCTTAATGATTGGGAAGTAATAGATAAAAATATTCTGGGCCCATTTGTTCTCCCCCAACATCCATTCAGGATGGCACGTTTCGGATTAAAAGCTTTGATGCCTGCCAGTTTTTTTGCTGATAAGTTTTTTAAAGAAGAAAGGACGAGATTATTATTTTATGGTGCAGCTGCCCATTCTACGCTTCCCTTGACTAATTTGGCTACAGCTTCTTTTGGAATGGTACTGAATATTTTAGCTCACAAAACTGGTTGGCCGTTCCCTCAGGGTGGTGCCGGAAAATTAAGTGAGGCATTAATCAATTATTATATCCATCTGGGTGGAGAACTCATTCTTAACCAAAGGGTAATAGATATACAGGATCTTCCTCTGTCTAAAGTATACCTGTTTGATATAACACCACGTCAATTGCTAAACATTAAAGGCACAAATTTTTCAACCGGATACCGAAACCGGCTCTCAAAATACAATTATGGAGCAGGAGTATTCAAGATAGACTGGGCCCTCTCCCATCCTATCCCTTTTAAAAATGAAAAATGCAGGAAAGCAGGTACTGTACATTTAGGATATTCCATGAATGAAATTGAAAATTCAGAGGCTGTCATTCATAAAGGAGAATTTACTGATAAACCATATGTATTGGTTGTTCAACATTCTGTATTTGATATTACAAGAGCTCCTGCAGGGAAACATACCGGATGGGCATATTGCCATGTTCCCCACGGAAGTACAGTTGATATGACTGAATATATAGAAAATCAAATAGAGATTGCTGCTCCGGGGTTTAGAGACTGCATTATAGAGAGGGTCACTTACAATACGCACCAACTGGAAGCCAGTAATCCCAATCTTGTAGGCGGTGATATAAATGGTGGCCGCCAAGATATTACGCAATTATTCACTCGTCCGGTAGCACGTATTTCTCCCTATACAACATCCAACTCCAGAATATACATATGCTCATCTTCTACGCCTCCGGGTGGCGGAGTTCATGGCATGAGTGGGTATCATGCTGCTGATCGCGCCTGGAAAGATCACTTCAAGTAAAAATATTAGGTTACACCCTTAAAATTTTCCTGCAGTCAACTTCGATGTTTCTTCGTTGCAAATTCGTTAAATATCGAACTTGTATCGAACTTGTATCGAAGAAACATCGAAGAAAGTACGAGAAAAAGTCGCAGGTGATTAGGAGAAGGACTCACCTGAAGACTTATATTTCAGATGAAAAAATCCTCCTAATTATAGCCCTCAAGTCAGCTGATACATTGCAATGATCCTTAAGAAATCCTGCGAAGTTTTGAGGTTGTCTTTAATTCATTAGTTAACTGATTGCTTTTTATTAAGCATACCAATCAATATCAGACACTATATAATTAAAATCCAATTAATGATATTGATCCAGGCCTGTTTTATATACCGGGAAGTACATTACTAAAGATATAATAGATAAGGCCTTATCACTTTATATTACAAATAAAGCAATAAGGCCTTATACAGAAAATAATTATAGAATCCCGGTAATTATAATTCTCTGATCTTGATATTGCGGAACCAAACAGTATAACCATGATCCTGTAATCCTATAAAACCCTCTCTTGATACTCCTTCAGAGAAGCCGGGAAAAGTCTTAAATTTACTGTTCTCCACCAGTTGATCCCATTCGGGAGTCCATAAGGTATAGGACACTACCTCTGTGCCATTCATTGTGTGAGTAACCTTTCCATCTTTCACCCTGACAACAATATTATTCCATTCTCCTGCAGGATTTACTGTTTTTGGATCTGCAGCAATCATGTCATATAATGAACCGGCAAGATGGGAATCAATTTTGTTATCTGTTGCATTTTCATTATCCAGCACCTGTATTTCCGGGGCAGCATAATAAATTGGCTTTCCGGGAACTTCCCTGATGTTATAAAATATTCCGGAATTAGCTTTATCACTTGCTTTCCAATCGATAGATAATTCAAAGTTTTTGAATTTTTTATCACCAAATAGTATATCTCCATTAGCTCCCTGGCCTTCTTTCTTACCATCTCCAAGGAATACCTTCATTGCTTTATCTTCAATGGTCCAGTTAGCAGGCATTTCATTGCCGTTGTTTTGTCTCCATCCGTCAAAATTTTTTCCATTAAAAAGCAAAACCCAACCTTCTTTTTTTTCCTTAGCTGAAAGTTTATTGGCTTTCTGAGCTTGAGATACCAAGTTACCTAGAACAAAGAATGTTATAAAAACAGTAGTAATTATATTTCTGCTCATGATATAAAAATTAAATACTGCACCGACCTGTGCTAAATTAATGATAAAATATTTGTCTGTGCGAATATAATCAAAAGCTTATAACAGAAAGCAGAAACTGTTTTTTATTTTCCTTTACGCCATCGTCGCGCAACTGTTTTGACAGGGAATATACCATGACTGACTGATTTAACATCCTCAATAGAATAAAATGCTTTTGGATTTGTCTCCTTAACTATATTTTCGACCTTTTGAATTTCGGTACGTTTAATTATGCTATAGATGATGCTGACATTTTCTTTCCCTCCTCTGGCTTCATGGTGGGTAATTCCATAGCCTGCATTTTTTAAATTAACAATTAAATCATCAGCACTTTTCCTTGTAATGATTTGTATTTTCACAATGCCCATTGCCAGTCTTTCTTCCAGAATCAAACCAATATAATTTCCTGCAGCAAAACCACTGGCATAAGCAAAATAATTCATCCAGTTGTCCAGATTCTGAAAAATTCTTGATATTGCAATCAGCCAAATGAGTATTTCAAAAAATCCAAGAAGCGGAGCCCACAATTTTTGTCCTTTTGAAACCATAACAATTCGGATGGTTCCAATTGTAACATCCAATATTCGTGCAATGAATATAAGAAATGGAATTAGTACGTAGGTAAAGAAAGTACTGTCGATGAATGTATCCGCAATAACCATAAAACTTTTTTAACCATAATTAATGACTTGCCAAAATAGCCTGGGTATAAAGTTAGCTAAAATCGCAGCGTTAACAATAGTGGCTGTTAAGTAAAAAAGACAAAAACTCTATTGGGATTAAAATTCAGATGTGAAATGAAAATGTATATCTTTAAATTCATCTTGTGCCATCTGTAACAAAAAAGCAGAATCGGCCATAAAAACATCTCTTCCAAGTTTATCTTTAGCCATTTTTTGATGTTTACGTTTTTTAAACTCTTCCAACATTTTTTGATTGTCTGATTCAATCCAACAAGCTTTATACATTTGTATAGGTTCAAAACGACATTTCGCCCCATATTCATGTTCCAGCCTAAATTGGATAACCTCAAATTGGAGCTGCCCAACCGTACCGATGATCCTCCTGCCATTAAACTGGCTGGTAAACAACTGTGCTACTCCCTCATCAGTTAAATGATCGATACCCTTATGTAGCTGTTTAGACTTCATAGGATCAGCATTTTCAATATATCGAAACATTTCGGGAGAAAAACTTGGTAATCCCTTAAAATGTATTTCCTCCCCATCAGTAAGAGTATCCCCGATAACAAAACCACCATTATCAGGAACACCAATAATATCGCCTGGAAAAGCTTCTTCTACAAGTTCTTTTTGAGATGCCATAAATGCTGTAGGACTGGAAATACGTATATTTTTTCC
>DASRQG010000129.1:0-2019 GCA_035645995.1 Mariniphaga sp.
CCGGGGAAAGAAAAAAACAATCTTACACAAGAAGAGATTGAAAGTGTTGGATTTAAGTATGCCGACATCGAAGAGATTACAGCGAAATATAATCCTGCAGAATTAAAGGATGGCTTTAATATCATGGACGATGGTGAAGAAATTTTTTATATTTCTAATCCGGCTATAGGGCTTTGGGCTTATAAAGACAGGTTCGAATATTAAAAGAAAAGTTCTGGACTAACCACCTAAAGCATTGGTTCATGTTTAGATGCTGATAGAAATAACATTAACAACTATTTTATAATCCGGAATGAAACATCTTGAGACAGTTAATTGGGGCATCATCGGAGTAGGTGATGTTACAGAGGTTAAAAGTGGGCCTGCTTTTTATAAGTTGCCTAATTCCAGATTAGTGGCTGTAATGAGAAGAGATGCCGGAAAAGCTGCTGATTATGCCAAACGTCATGGGGTTCCTAAATGGTATTCTAACGCCACCCTATTGATCAATGATCCTGAGGTTGATGCAATCTATATAGCAACTCCGCCTGACTCACATGCTAATTATGCAATCGAAGCAATGAGAGCCGGCAAACCAGTGTATGTTGAAAAACCAATGGCACGTAATTATGATGAATGCCAGAAAATGCTACAGGTATCGGAAGAAACTCAGATGCCTGTTTGGGTTGCATATTACAGAAGAACTTTACCTGCATTTCTAAAAGTAAAAGAACTAATTGAGAACGGGACTATTGGAAAACCACTCCTGATTAATATAAGGCTGCATCAGGCACGTCCTGAGAAAAATCTAACACCGGAGGAAATGCATTGGCATGTATTTCCGGAAGTGGGTGGTGGTGGATATTTTTTTGATCTTGCCTCGCACCAGTTCGATTACCTCGATTTTCTTTTTGGCCCTGTAGTTAATGTTTCTGGCATAGCCTCAAACAAAGCCGGGCTTTATCCGGCAGAAGACACTGTTACCGGAGTTTGGGAACATGAATCAGGCATTACCGGATGTGGCAGCTGGTGCTTCGTGGGCGATGAATCCAATAATGAAGATTCAATATCCATTATAGGCGATAAAGGTGAAATAATTTTACCATGCTTTTCGCATGGGAAAGTTAAAGTTATTACTAAAAATGGGATTGAACAAATTGGATTTAATAATCCTGAGCACATCTCACAGTACCTGGTTCAGCAAGTTGTAGATACTCTGAGAGGAAAAGGCCAGTGTGTGAGCACCGGAGTTTCGGCAGCACGTACCAGTCGTGTTTTGGATGAAATGGTAAAAAACTACTATCCTGACAAAGGAAAATGATCGAAGCGTTTTAGTTGTATCTGAATAATGCTGACAGAGAGACCAGTAGGTAATCACGAATCCTTTGATCATTAAAAAAATTACTGAGGATGAAAATTGTAATTGACGATAAAATACCATACATAAGAGGAGCATTTGAATCGCTGGCGGAAGTTGTTTATCTCCCGGGCAATAAAACCACCCACCAACATATTAAAGATGCTGATGCTATAATCACACGTACCAGAACAAAATGTAACGAAGATTTGCTTAAAGGTTCTACTGTAAAGTTTATTGCTACAGCTACCATTGGCTACGATCATATTGATACTGATTTTTGTGCAAAGGAAGGGATAGAATGGGTCAACGCTAAAGGTTGTAATGCAGAAAGTGTAAATCAATATATTGCTTCTGCTTTATTTTCATGGGCTGTAAAAAATCGTATCGAATTAAAAGAAAAAACCATTGGTATTGTTGGGGTTGGGAATGTAGGTTCAAAAGTGGAGAAGTTATGCAGAGCAATAGGCATGAAGGTATTGCTAAATGACCCCCCTCGTGAACGCGTTGAAGGTGCGGAAAAATTTGTCGCACTTGAGAATATTCAAAAAGAAGCAGACATTATTACATTTCATGTACCTCTTAATCGTACTGGCCCCGATGCGACATATCACCTGGCAGATGAGAACTTCCTTCAGAATTTAGGGAAAAATCCTTTGATTATAAACTCTTGCAGAGGAGAA
>DASRQG010000130.1:0-4498 GCA_035645995.1 Mariniphaga sp.
TAATCATATCTATCAAAAAAAGTTTGTCCGTTGAGGGTACCTGATATAAATATCAGGAGGAAAAAAACTCTGACAACATCATTCATATGATTAAAATTGTTTATTTTCAAAGGTATCATATGGAACTTGCATAAATTACAATAACTCTCTTGAATGTAATTATTAACATGCTCGTTTCATAACTTAAAACAAAATTTTTAATTCGGTTTAAAACATGCGTGGAGAGCTCCATCTGCGCCTTGATCTTATTTCATAAGAAATCATTACTTCATGGGTGCCACTGTGTAAAGAGCGAAGGCTCGATGTACTAATATCCACACCATATCCAATTCGAATGTTATTTTCTAAAATCCATTGCGCTACCAGGCCAAATGAATCTCCTAATCGATAATTAGCTCCCAGCCAAACCTGTTCACTAAGCAGGAAATTTGCCGACAGATCAACAATTAAAGGTGCACCCCAAGTATACCTTGTTAACATTGTTGGCTTAAACTGCACTTCTTTAGATATTTCATAAATATAACCACCCATTAAATATAAATGTTGAATTTCAGCTAATGTTGAAAAATTAGTATGCTCATAATTAACTTTATTAGAAAGAATTTTTGGCACAGAAACTCCTAAATAATAATCTTCACTGTATAAATAAGCACCGACTCCAAAGTTAGGTAATATTCGCATATCATTATCACCCATAAAAACAGGATCCGGTTCATCTCCCGGATATCCTACATGATCTGAAAAGTTCACAGTATAACCTGTTACTCCGCCTTTAATACCCAGACGAACAAAGTTATCATCGTTCAACTGCAACCGGTATGAATAATCAGCATTGATCATCGTTTGATTTTGCATACCTGCTTTGTCATTTAGAATATTCACCCCGAGAGCAACATTTCTATTCCGCGTTGGTGACTGTACAGATAAACTATAAGTAGTTGGGGCACCTTCCATACCTGCCCATTGATGCCTTCCTAACACCATAAATCCTAAATTTTCCCAGACTCCCGCATAGGCAGGATTGATAACCTGGATATTAAAGTTGTACTGTGTGTAGGATGGTTCTTGCTGGGCAAAGACTCTCACATTAAATATCAAAATATATACAAGTGCCAGGCAGGTAACAAAATATTGGTTATTAATTATTATTTTTTTACGATTCATTTCAAATGATTAAAATTGTCTATTTTCAAAGGTAGCATATGGAACTCGCATAAATTTTAATAATTCTCTTTTGTATAAGTATTTACATGCTCGTTTCATATGAATTTACCAGTTCAGGAAAATATATCCGTTTAATGGTTTTAAGCCACTATCCAGGAACAACATATAATAATAAGTCCCGGCCGGAAGTTTACCACTTCCAAAAGATCTGGGGTTGGTAGAAGTACCATCCCACCACCTGTCAGTATCACCATGTATTTCTATGTTCCCATAATTTGCTTTCTCATAAACAAGATTTCCCCAGCGGTTGTATATTTCAACCCTGGCATCGGGGAACTTTTCAATACATGTAATTCTCCATAAATCCTGTATATTATCATCATTTGGTGAGAATCCATTTGGAATTATCATGGTACATTGATTTACATTCACCAAAACTTTACTTTCGGCAGTAACTGTATTTCCATTGGGAGCAGTTCCAATAACCAATGCAGTATTCTCAAACTCTCCCCTTTGATCATCCTGGGGCAATACAGTATAAGATGTTTCATAAGTTACAGAAACACCTGGTAAAAGATCACCAATAACCTCTTCCAATCCTGTCAATGGATCTAAAAGAGAAACATTCACCAACCTGACATTCCCCGTATTCGTGATTGTTATTATAAAATCAACTTCATCATAAACTTCGGGATACGGTGATGGCAAAGCTGTTTCCTTAACTATTTCTATTGAAACATTTTGTGTTAAGGCAGTGAGAGTAGGTGTATCATTTCCTCTTTCAGTTCCTGAAATATCTTCCACAACTACCCCGTTATAAGACAATCCTGATACCTTAGCCGTGTTGATGATTTCTCCCTTTTCCAAATCCTCAGCAGTTACCTGATAAACAGTTGTAATTGATCCTCTTTCTCCGGGATAAAGCGTATCATTTTCCAATTCTAATGAACCCGGCATAATTAATGCATCAGTTATTAAAATATCCCATACAGGAGTGTTACCTGTATTAATGACATTGAAAGTATATAATATTGATTCATCATCAGAGTTGTAAACACCAGTTTTTACAAGTGCCACACCAGGATTTAAAATTCCCTGGTCATAGTCAATTGTTACCTTTGCATCATCACAAACTCCGGGGATTAGGACATTACATAAACTATAAGTTATTGGAGTCGGGTCAGCAAAAAAGCCGGCAGCAGGCATATATATTAACTCACCTGAATTTATATTATAATTCCAGGTACCTTCTCCTGCCACTATTAATTCAGTCTGTATCCCTTCAGCATTAGGGTTCAGGTCAACCGTAACTTTATCAGGTAATGCCGGTGTACCGTCACTTAAAAGGTCATTTTCAAGGATATTGATTCTTACTTCATCTCCGGGATTATTATTATTGCTTGCATCATCAGCAGCAACAGGAGGTACTTTCGTAAATGAAATAGTTATGTTTGCAGTATCTGCTAATTCAGTTAAAATTTCCTCCAAACTATAGGATACCGGAGAAGTTGTTGCTACAAATCCCGGCTCAGGTGTAAAAGTAACTATTCCTGTTTCCGGATTAAATATAAATGCACCTTCGCCTTCAACCTCCAGCATATCCTGAATACCAGGCCTTGATAAGTCAAGATCAACATTCACTAAATCTGGTGTAGCATCAGTGTTATCACCAAGTTTGTCATTTTCTAATATATTTAACGATACTATCGTTCCAGGATCATTGCCTGTGCTTAAATCGTCAATCGCTTCCGGCTCCTTCTCAATATATGTGATTGTGATAGTACCTTCATCTGATAGACCTGTTAGTATTTCTGTCAAAGTATAAATTATAGGAGTTGGATCCTTTCTAAATCCTGATTCCTGTGAGAATGAAATAACTCCTGTCAAAGCATTTAAAGTCCATGTTCCCTCTCCGGGAACTACTAATTGATGCTGAGGGCCGGGCTGATCAGGATTCAGGTCTATCACTACAAGAAGAGATATAACAGGGCTACCGTCACTAAGCCTGTCGTTCGATAATATGTTGATAGAAACAGGTTGACCCGGGGTATTATCGTTACTGATATCATCAACCGCAAAAGGTACACCTTCATTATAGTCAATTGTTATTAGGGCAGTATCACTTAAACCCGTAGCTTCCTCAATTAATACATAAGTTAAGGGTGTTGGATCAGTAGTAAATCCGGCCTCCGGCACAAAGGTTACAACACCGTTTTGAGCGTTATATGACCATGTTCCTTCACCCTCTGCAAAATGCCCCGTTTGATTATCCGGAGTTTCCGGATTCAGATCCACCAATACCAACCCTGGTAACGCCTGTTCGCCATTATTGATAAGGTCGTTGGCCAATATATTTATTGTTACTGTGGTTCCGGCTAAATGGTCAGAACTCACATCCTCATTTGCAACAGGTGGAAGTATAGCACTTATTACTGCATCATCAAAAACTTCAAGAGAAGTTTCACCATATTGAACAGATGCAGTTGCAGTATTTATTATCGTTTTATTATCTAGATCCGATTGTTTAACTGAATATTTTACATCAAAACTACTTGAAGCACCTGGCAATAACTCTGAGATATTTTCAGTCATCGGTATGAGAGGATCTGCCACAACAATATTATTCAAAATGACATTTCCTGTGTTATATACTATAATTTCATAAGAGATTTCTTCACCCACTACTCGATAATCATCCTGCAGCACGTTTTTGGTAATCTCAATATCAGGATTAAGTTCTCCGTTTATAGTAACAGAGGATTGATTATCTACGGATTCACCGGCAAGACCTGTTGCAGTGACACTTGCAGTATTGACAATGCTTCCTGTATTAATATCCTCCTGAGTGACCTTATAATTAATGGTAATGCTTCGTTGCTCTGATGGATTTAAATTTGCTATTTCATCCTCATACCCGGTTAAAATATCTGTAACAATAACATTCGAAAGGTCCACATTCCCAGTATTGGTAACTATCACGGTATAAACAATTGCATCACCAACTGTATTAAATTCAGTAACAGAAGCAGAAATTGAGATTTCTACAGCCGGTGTGCGACTGCCATTGACTGTAACCTCTGCATTATCGCTAACCGTTTGCTCATAAGTGCCATCTCCGTTTAAGTCTGCCTGACCGCTGCCTGTGGCTTCATTGGTATAGGAACCACGATTCAGATCGGCCTGGGTGATCTGATAGGTAGCTGTATAAGTCCATGTTTCTCCTGCATCAAGGATACCTGTGTTGGCTACATCCCCACTTTGATAGCTTGGGCCGCTTGTGGCTCCTGCATCTGTAACATCCGGATTGTGAAGCGGGGTGTTACCTGTGTTGGCC
>DASRQG010000131.1:0-11017 GCA_035645995.1 Mariniphaga sp.
ACTGCCTTTATGATTAGCAACAAAATCATGGATTCCTCAGTGCCCATGTCATTATTGGCTGATCATCCCAATGTGCAATTTAATTATTATAGAGGAGGTATAGGTGTTTGTGGAACTGAAATGCATTGAAACAGAATTTGAATGAATATAAGTACCATTGATTTATTAATAATTATTGTCTATATAATAGCTGTAATTGTTTATGGCATTTGGAGGTCAAGAAATGTTAAAGATAGTTCAGGTTTCCTGGTAGCCGGACGTAGTTTAGGTTTATTTATCCTGGTTGCAACTGTTGTAATGACAGAATTTAATACTGCAACTATGGTGGGCTATTCTAGTTTCGGCTATCAGGCAGGATTTTATGCGCAATTAATCCTGGTAGCCATGTTTATTGGATTTGTGTGTTATACGTTTATTGTTGCAAAAAGATGGAAGAGAATTAATGCCACCTCCATAATTGAATTGTTTGAAATTAGATATAATAAAAGCTTTCGGATCTTAACTACTTTTATGATTGTGGTCCTGTTGTTATTCTTTTCTCCGGCTTATTTAAGGGCTGTTGGATTGATATTCGCTTCTAGTTTGGGTATTTCCTTAACAGCAACTGTTTTAATTATATCTGGTACAGTTCTTATTTTTAGTATTGTAGGAGGATTAACTGCTGTGGCACATACCAATACATTTTCTTTTATTATTACTCTTGTTGCATTACCTTTAATGTGGTACTTCACACGTTCGTATGCAAATGATCTTGGTGGAGTAACTGAAGTATTCCAGGAAAAGTATCTTTCACTTAATCCTGTCGGGATGTGGAATGATCCCAACATGCCCTTTAGCTTTATTCTGGCCACATATGTATTGATGTTTTTGATTTACATGCAAGCACCCTGGTATGCTCAACTTATGACTGCAGCAAAAAATGAAAAAGTTGCATATACAAGTATGGGTATAGGTGCCCTGTTGATTGTCGTATTGTATGGTTTCTCTATTCAAATTGCAGCATATATCAGAGTTGGTTTTCCTGATTTGGCTGATCCGCAACTAGCTTTGGCTATGGCTATTAACAATTGGCTACCGGTTGGCTTGAGCGGACTAATGCTTGCAGTCATTCTTGCAATTGGTCAAACTACCATGGGGACAATATGGAATAACATCGTTTCTATTACCACAAACGATATATATAAAAGAATAGTTAATATAAATGCTAATGAACGGACATTATTACGTTTTTCACGTCTCACCACACTGGCAATTGCAATATTTACAATCATAGTCTCAATTACAATTGTTGATCAGGTTATCAATACTCTTTTTGTAGGTAATATAATTATGGCTTCATTGTTTTTTCCTGCTCTGGGAGGATTTCTGTGGTGGAAAACCGGTGAAAAGGCAGTTTGGGTAACGACAATTACTTCAATCGTTCTGGGTTTTGGGTTGATCTTTTGGGTAAACCATACAGAAAACCTGGATATCAACGATTGGATGTTTTTATTTTATGTTGTGATAAGTCCTCTCGTCATCTTGATGGGGATAATTATATCTGTTTTTGAAAAACCCTCAGAACAATTTATAGAAAAACGTATTCGATTTTTTAATAAAGTAGGAGCTCCCTGGTTTGGGAAAAATGAATATAAAAAACACATTGAAGCTAAAGGTTTGAATAGAATAGTATCAAGTGATTAATAAGCCAATTGATGACTAATATGGATAAAAAAATCAGGGTTTCGATGGTAGGGTGTTGTCTGGTGGATCGGGTGTATAACAATATTTCTTTCTTTGATCCATCATTTTTGCCATTTCTGTCAAAACGAAGAGGGGATGGAGGGTTAACCCCCGGAAAGCTCGTCTTTAAGGAAGAATTTGAAAAGTTTTGTGAAGTAAATCTTCCTACGATTATTGATAAAATTACCTATAAAACGTTGTCTGCTAAAGTAAGTATAGGTGGACCTGGAATTGTTCCCCTGATTCATATAAGTCAGATGCTTTATGGAAGCGAAAATGAATGCCATTTTTATGGTTGTAGTGGAAATGATGAAGACAGTGAATTTATTCGGTCTATTTTGAAGAACATGAACATTTCACTTGAAAATTATTCTATGTCAGACAAACCAACTCCGTCAACAATTGTTTTGTCTGATCCAGATTATGATTCGGGACATGGAGAAAGAATCTTTATCAATTCAATCGGAGCGGCTTGGGAATATACTCCTGATAAATTAGATGAATGTTTTTTTTCATCCGATATAGTAATATTTGGAGGAACTGCTTTGGTTCCACAAATTCATGATCATTTGACAGAGCTTTTGGAAACTGCAAAAGCTAACGGGTGTATAACTATCGTTAATACAGTATATGACTTTAAAAATGAAAAAGATAATCCTCATAACAAGTGGCCTTTGGGGAAAAATGACAGCAGCTATCATAATATTGACCTTCTAATTACTGATCGTGAGGAAGCTCTTCGGTTAAGTGGAAAAAATAATATAGAAAATGCTATAAAATTTTTCAGGGATAAAGGCACAGAGGCAGTAATAATAACAAATGGGCCAAATAATATAAAGGTATTCTCCGGAAAACAAAGTGTATTTATTGATTCTGGCCTATGTGAATTGCCGGTTGCCGATATTAAATCGTGGAAATTGGCTAAAAAGCATGGTGATACTACTGGTTGCGGAGATAATTTTGCAGGAGGTGTAATTGCCAATTTAGTTATTCAACTTCAAAATGGTGATGAGAAGCTGGATTTATTGGAGGCATGTACATGGGGAGTTGTGTCAGGAGGATTTACATGTTTTCATGTTGGTGGGACATATGTAGAAAACTATCCGGGTGAAAAACGCGACCTCATAACTTTCTATTATGAGAAATATAAACAAAACAAGATAGATAGTGAAAATTAAAATAAAACCTAATCATGAAAAACATTTCAAGACGAGAATTTATCAAAACTAGTGGAATTGGCAGTATCATGTTAGCCACGGCTACTGGAGAATTTCTAAGTTCGTGTAATACCTCCAATTGGCAGATTGGCGCATATACCCGGGCATGGGGAAATCGGGATTACCGCATTGCCTTGGATGGTATGGTTGAAGCTGGATATAAATATGTTGGACTTAGCACCCACGACAAGGGTAGAGTTGTAGATCGTAATACTTCTTTGGATGAAGCAGCATTAATTGGAGAGGAGATTAAAAGTCGAGGGCTTACACTTATAACAAACTCAGGTGGGAGCTTTGATTTAACGCAATCAATAGAAGAGGGCATTGTGCAGCTAAAGCGACTCATTGATAATTCTGCGATTTGTGGTTCACCTGTAATACAAATAAATAATGTATCTAATCCTGAACATATTGATAAATTTTATAAAGTTATTTCCGAATGTTGTGATTATGGAATTGAAAAAGGGGTTATGATTTCAGTTAAACCGCATGGTTCAACTGGTGCTGAATGTCGGAAGTATGTAGATCGTGTGGGGCACAAAAATTTTAAACTTTGGTATGATCCGGGTAATGTTTATTATTATACAGAAGGTAAATTAGACCCTGTTGAAGATGTTAAAGCATTAGAAAATGTTGTAGTTGGAATGGCAGTGAAAGACTTTCGTTTACCCAAAAATATCAACGTTACACCCGGTACTGGGATGGTAAATTTTCCTGATTTGCTGACTAATTTGCAAAAAAATGGTTTTAATGATGGGCCGTTAGTAGTTGAATGCCTTGATGTAGGTGATTTAGCTTACATTACCGCTGAGGCAAAAAAAGCACGTGAGTATCTTGAAAAAATTATAATCTAAAAATTCAAAATCAATAAAATGAAAACAAATCGAAGAAATTTTATTAAAACTGCAGGTGTTACTGGAAGTGCAGTAGTTACCGGAGGAATAATTTCATGTACCAGTAATGCAAATCCGGGTGCTGACAAACCAAAAATTTGGAATATTTCTAAAAATGAAGGAAAACAAGTATTTAATATGAGTGGATATTCTGCTCCCAAACTTGATGTCCTTCGTGTAGGTTATATTGGTATCGGCGGAAGAGGTTTAGCAGCAGTAAAAAGAATGAGCCTTCTTGAAGGTGTTGAAATTAAAGCATTATGTGATTTACATATGGACAGGGTTAACTCAGCACAAGAATACCTGAAGAAGATGGGCATGCCAGCAGCAAAGGGATATGCCGATGGGAGTTATGATCTATGGAGAAAAATGGTCGAAGATGAAGACCTTGACCTAGTCTATATTGCAACCCCAAGAGCCCAGCATACGGGTCAATGTGTTTATTCAATGGAAACTGGGGCACATGCGGCTACTGAAATACCAGCTTCTGCAACTTTAGATGAATGTTGGCAATTGGTTGAGACTTCAGAAAGAACAAAGAAGCATTGTAGTATGATTGAAAATTGTGTTTATGATTTTTGGGAATTATTAATATTAAATATGGCCAGACAAGGTTTTTTTGGAGAAATAATCCATGTTGATGCCGCTTATATTTCCAATCAAATGAACACCAATCTACGTAAAGATCTTGAATGGAGAACGAAGGAATTTATAAACCGTGATGGAAATATCTATCCAACACATGGATTGGGTCCTGCATGTCAGGTTTTAAACATCAACCGTGGAGATAGACTTGACTTCATAACTTCAGTATCATCTCATGATTTTACTATGGGGGCTGAAATCGAAAAACGTGCAGCAGAGGACGATTATTATAAACAGTTCATAGGGCAATGGAAATTAGGGAATATGAATACTTCAACAATAAAAACTGTGAATGGTAAAACTCTAATGTTGCAATATAATGTTGGTAATCCTCGTCCCGGAACACGCATTCATTGGGTTGTTGGTACTAAAGGTATTGCTAAAAAACAACCTGCTCCTTCCAGGATTGCTCAAGGAGGTGGGTGGATGAATGAAGTGGAATTGAAAGCTTTGGAAGAAAAATTTACTCCTCCCATTGTAAAGATTGCCGGAGAAATGGCTAAGAAAATCGGAGGTCATGGTGGTATGGACTTTTTAATGCAATGGAGGCTGGTAGATTGTTTAAGAAACGGACTTCCTTTAGATATGGATTGTTATGACGCTGCTGCCTGGAGTTCTATTGTTCCTTTAAGTGAATGGTCAGTCGCAAATAATTCCTGTCCCGTTGCGATACCTGATTTTACACGAGGATCATGGAAAGAGAATGCTCCTCTTGATATAGAAATGAAATCAGGTGGAGGTACTACAGCCATAAAGAATACAATCAAATTTGATGATGATTATTTTTAATAAGAGATGTTGATATAGTTGAACTTGAAAAACAACTAGGAAGTAACTATCATTGAAAATAAATCCTTAGTCAAATTTGGAAAAAATGAAGATATCTCTTAATTTTTAGAGTAAATTTAATACAACATCAAATTTTAGATCATGAAAAAATATAATGTAGGTATTGTCGGATACAGTTGGGCTGCAGGAGCTCATATCGAGGCTATTAATCAGACCTCTTATGCACAGGTTACTGCTGTGTGTTCTTCCAGAAATCTTAATCCGGATGAATTAAGTGCAAAGCATGGAGGAACATTCAAAAGTTATACTGATTTTAAAGACATGGTTAATGATCCTGAAATCCATATCATTTCTATTTGCAGTTATCCGGCTGATCATGCACAACATGCAATCATAGCAGCAAAAGCCGGTAAACATCTTATTATTGAAAAGCCTGTGGCTTTAACATGGGATGATTGTTTAGCTGTTCAAGAAGCAGTTGATAGTGCCGGAGTTAAAACTTGTGTTTGTTTTGAATGCCGTTTTTCCAGTCAATTGGAAACAACTAAGTCAATTATCGATAACGGTTTATTAGGAAAAATTCATTACGCAGAGGTTGATTACTATCACGGAGTAGGCCCCTGGTATAGCCAGTTTAGATGGAACGTTAAAAAAGAAGCTGCGGGTAGTAGTTTATTATCGGCAGGATGTCATGCTTTGGATGCACTTCTGTTTTTTATGGGGAATGAAGTTGAAAGTGTAGAAAGTTTAGCTACTTTTTCCGCAAATGCAGATTTTGCAAAGTATGAGTATCCCACTACCTCAGTAAGTCTGATCAAATTTGGAGACGGAAGTATAGGAAAAGTCTCTTCTGTAATCGATTGTTTACAGCCTTACTATTTTCATATTCATTTAATTGGCAGTGAAGGAAGTTTACTGGATAATAAATTTTATTCCACGAAACTTAATGGTCTTAATAAAAATAAATGGAGTGAACTCTCAATGAAAATGCTTGATTCAGGTGATGTATCTGATCATCCATATCAGAAACAGTTCGAGACATTCTTCCAGGCTATTGAAGATGGTGTAGAGATGCCATTAACAAGTCTTACAGATGCCATGCATACCCATAAGGTACTTTTTAAAGCTGACCAATCGGCTGAACAAAATAGCTAAGTTGAGAATGATATTTAAATATTTGATCTTTTTTCTGATTATATTTACCAGTTGCGTAAGGGAGAATAGTAATTCTCCTTTCGAGGCTGGTACAGGAGTGATAGATATTACTCCTCCGGTAGGTTATCCCAGATACGGATATCCGTCTGAAAAAAGCACAGGGGTTTTGGATCCTCTTTTAGCCAAAGCGCTTGTTTTCAAACAAGGTGATGTCCAAGGGGCAATTTTAGTATGCAATCTTTTAGCTATACCACGAGATCTGAGCCGGATAGTTAGAGAAAGAGCATCTGCGCGAACAGGTATCCCTTTTCAAAATATTACTGTTTCAGCTACTCATACTCATACAAGTCCTCGAATTACTAAAGAGTTTAAGGAATATGCCTTACGGGAGTTGTCAGGAGAGTTAACAGAAGAGGATCAGATAAGCTATTTTTCATTTTTAATTGATGGAATGACTGAGGCAATTGTTTCTGCCTATAATAATTTAATTGAAATGAATCTGTTTTCCGGAATTGGAGAAGCTCCGGGAATAACTTTTAATCGACGATATCTTATGACAGATGGCCGGGTTCGTTTTAATCCTGGACGGAAAAACTCTAAAGTTGTAAAACCTGCCGGTCCGGTTGATACGGATGTCCATTTTTTATTTCTTCGATCTGATGGTAGGGATCAATCTTCTGCTTCACTTTCAGTGTTTGCAAGCCATTATGTAAGAGGTGGTTCTGAATTTAGTTCTGATTATCCTTTTTATTTACAAGAACGTCTTAAGGAAATTTATGGTGTACAACATACCTCCGTTTTTGGATTAGGTGCCTGTGGTAATGTCAATACCGTAAATCTGAAAGGTGAGACAGAAGAGCCAAATAATAAGGTGAGGAATTTTGGAAAGGAACTTGCTGATGTCATTGAAAAAGTACTACCTATAACAAAACAAAGTGTTCCGAATTTAAAAATCGTATCTCAAACAATTTATCTTCCTCTGCAAGATTTTACTCAAGAAGAACTTACATGGTCTAAGGAGGATTCTAGTTCACTCTACCAAGAAAGAGATTTTTTATCTAAAAGAAGGAAATTGAAAATCTCAGAATGGGGAGTTCAACCTCCACTGGAACTACTTAGGGTGTATGAAGCAGTTCCTCCTGCAGTTTCAGGAGAACCTTGGTATTTGCCTGTAGAGATACATGTTTTCAAACTGGATCCAAAAACTGCAATTGTAACAATGCCAGGTGAATTATTTACAGAATTTGGTATTGATCTTAAAAAGAGGTCACCATTTTCCAATACGATGTTAATTGAGCTTGCTAATGCTGATATCGCTTATATACCCACTATTCAGGGTTTTAAAGAAGGAGATTATGAAGCCATTAACTCGCGATTAATTCCGGGTGCAGGAGAAGTGATGATCGATTCCGCAATAGAAATATTAAATCGTTTGAAGTAAAAACTTTCAAAACGCCTCCTGGTAGATTTTTGAAGTAAAATTTTACTGATGTTGGAAAATTGGAAAAAATAATATGGAGGATAAAATAGTAATTTTTGGTGCGGGAAAGATTGGACGTTCCTTTATAGGACAGTTATTCAGTGCTGGAGGTTTTGAAGTAATATTTGTAGATATTGCTTCAAGCTTAGTAGAGATTTTAAATGCACGAAAAAAATATGAGGTTGTAATTAAATCTACCTACGATAAAATAATTATCGTTAATAATGTTAGTGCAATTGATGCTCGTAACAGGGATCTTATTGCAAAGGAAGTTACTGAAGCCCGTATTTTAGCTGTATCGGTAGGGAAAAATGCACTTCCTGCTATTTTTCCTTTATTAGCTTATGGAATTGTGAAGAGGTATATTAATAATAAAAATAATTCTATTGACTTAATTATTGCGGAAAATATGTTGGATGCTTCTTCCTATTTTAAAAAGGAATTAATGCGTTATCTGCCAACAGGATTTCCCATTAACAAGTTTGTCGGATTAGTAGAAACGAGTATTGGTAAAATGGTGCCAATTGTACCACAAAAGCTTGTTGAGGAAGATCCGCTTAGGGTCTATGCAGAATCATATAATACCTTAATTCTTGATAAGCAGGCTTTTCTTAAACCTATCCCTGAAGTAGAAGGTTTGGCACCCAAAAATAATATAAAAGCCTGGGTAGATAGAAAATTATTTATTCATAATCTTGGACATGCTGCTACAGCATACTGGGGCTATTATAATAATCCCCATCTTAAATATATTTGGGAAGCACTTAATGTCCCAATAGTTTATAAACAAGTAAGAGAGACCATGTTGGAAGCATGCGATTTGTTAGAGAGAAAATATCCCAATGAATTTACTAAAGTTGAATTAATCAATCATGTCGATGACTTAATCGAACGTTTTCAAAATAAAGAATTAGGTGATACCATTTATAGAGTTGGTTGCGACTTAACCAGGAAGCTTTCTGAAAATGACCGATTGGCGGGAGCTGTAAAGCTGGCTGTAAGGTTTAATCTGCCATATGATAATATCTTAAAAACCTTGATAGTAGGATGCCATTTTAGAGCACGAGATGATGAGGGACGTCTACATCCGAATGATGAGGCTTTTATTGAAATTTATAATAAAGGAGTTTCAAGTGTACTAACATTAGTTTGTGGATTTAATGGTGAGAAATACCTTCATATTCTGGTAGAGGGACAAAAAATTGAGGAGAAATTGTTGCATTAGATGGAATGAAAAATAAAAATTTAAATCAATATTATGAATCAAAATGTTATCAAAATAGGCAAAGTTAAGTTGCTTTTAATTACCGGGTTAGTAATTATGTCTTCACTTAAGGAAGTTGATGCCCAGAATGAATACAAAGTAGTGGATTCATGGCTTCAATATACCGATTTACCTAATTCATTATATCATCATTTTACTGATGAAGCCTATTCACTACTTGATGAACGAAAGGAAAAAGTGCTTCAATTGAGAACTAAATCGGAATGGGAACAAAGGCAAAAAGAAATGAGGCAAATAATGTGGAAAGTGTTGGGGCCTCTCCCTGATAAAACACCATTAAATCCCCAAATTACTGGTAAAGTTCAAAAGGATGGTTTTTCAATAGAAAATATCATTTATGAATCGCTACCCGGATTTTATGTAACAGCCTCACTTTTTTTACCCGATAATTTGCAAAAACCTAATCCGGCTATACTTTTCTGCTCAGGACACAGCACTGAAGCATATCGAAAGCAGTCTTACCAAATGCCATTATTAAACTTGGTGAAGAAAGGATTTATTGTATTGGCAATTGATCCGGTTGGGCAGGGAGAACGACTACAGTATTTTGACATTGAAAAAGGATTATCGATAATTGGCAGCTCAACTAAAGAACATTCTTATCCTTCTGTTCAAACTGCTTTGATCGGGCAATCAGTTGCCCGCTATTTTGTTTGGGATGGCATTCGTGGAATTGATTATCTCGTAGGTAGGAAAGAAGTAGATTCTAAAAGAATTGGGGTTCATGGATTGTCAGGCGGAGGAACTCAAACTGCTTATATCTCTGCACTTGATGATCGCGTAGCAGCATCTGCACCTGCCTGTTATATTACCAGCTACAGGCGACTTATGGAATCAATTGGAGTGCAGGACGGGGAGCAGAATTTTTACCATGGACTAATAAATAATATTGATCATGCTGATTTTATAGAAATGCGTGCTCCTAAACCTACTCTTATCATGGCCAATACCAGCGATTTCTTTAGTATTCAAGGGGCACGGGAAACATATGCTGAATTAAAAAATGTATATTCAATTTTCGCTAAAGAAGAGAATATAGAAATTGTGGAAGATGACTATGGACATGGATATACCCAAAAAAACAGGGAAGCTATGTACGCCTTTTTTCAAAAGCACTTGGACATACAAGGATCTGCTGATGAACAGGAAGTTGATTTCCTTTCCGAAGAGGAACTACAAAAAACTTCAACTGGTCAACTGGCCTCATCTTATCAGGGAGAAACCATTTTTAGCCTGAACAAGAACGAAGCTGGAAAATATATCAGTAAGCTTCAAAATGCACGAAAGAATTTTAAAAGCCACCTCAAGGAAATTCCGGGACTTGCTATGCAACTTTCAGGATATCGAAAACCATCATTATCTGATAATCCTGTTCTGACTGGTAGAATTCAAAGGGATGGTCTTGTAATTGAAAAATATTTTATCAAGGGAGAAGGAGACTACGTTTTACCTTATTTGCTATTTACGCCGGATGAAAAAAACGGTAAAGCCATAATATATTTACATCCCATGGGTAAAGCTGGTCTGGAAGAGGACAATAAAGAATGGGATTGGCTGCTTAAAAATGGATTTACCATACTCGCACCCGATTTGCCGGGCATTGGAGAGTTGGGTGATGGCAAGTTAAAAGGAGATGCATTTATAGATAATATTTCATATAATATGTGGTACAATGCCATGTTGATTGGAAGGAGTATCGTAGGAGTACAGGCTTCCGATGTTGTGAAACTCTCTTATTCATTATTAAGAATCCATGGGTTTACCGATGTGTTTGGAATTGCCAGAGGGGAAATGTCACCTGTCCTCTTGCATGCAGCAGTGTTCGATTCTG
>DASRQG010000132.1:0-2934 GCA_035645995.1 Mariniphaga sp.
TGTTAATCCAATTTCAATTCCTTTGTTTTCGACTTTTGCAACATTTGTTGTAGGCCCTGCTAAGGCACCCACTTGTGCTGGCAGTGCAATGCCCCTGAGGATATCATCCGTAACTTTATTGAAAAACTCAATTTCACCACTGAATAATCCCTCCAGAAGTATCCAATCTAATCCAATATTGGTAATAGTTGTGGTTTCCCAGCGTATCTCCGGATCCCGGCTCTGTGTAATTGCTGCTCCTGCAGAATATGCACCTCCAAACGGATACCCATACCCTAGTGCTACAGCATTAATATACTGAAACAAACCAATATCCTGATTGCCTATCTCACCCCATGAACCTCTGATTTTTAATTCATTTAGCCAGGAAAGATCTTGCATGAAATTTTCCTCCGTGATTCTCCAGCCTAAAGAAAATGAAGGAAAGAATCCCCACCTGTTGTCTTTTGAAAATTTTGAAGATCCATCATATCTTCCATTCGCTTCTAATAAATACTTATCCTGATATGAATATTGAATTCTTCCGAAATAGGAAATTAAAGCATTTGTATTTCCATTTCCTGTTACAGCTTGATTTTGCGTTCCGAGATCTAATTCCTGAAGATCCATGGTGGGAAATCCCTGTATGCTGGCATTCATGAATTTAGAATTAAATTTTTCATGGCTGGTACCTAAAAGTGCAGTAATTGAGTGTACCTCATTCAACTCGGTATGAAAATCTAATGTATTGGTGAGATTCAGCCGTTGATAATAGTCGTGTCTGTGAATCTTTGTCGATGTTCCTGACCAGGCTTTGTTTGGATTTCCATTTCTGGGATCATATAATTGAATCATTGGATTCCAGTCTTCAAGGAGTTGATGGTTATTATTAAATGATCCCTTGGATTGAAAGCTTAATCCTTCAATGATTTTTATATTTGCAGCCATTACAGCAGTAGTATTATATTTAGTTACATTTCGGTATGATTCTTCAGCCCATACTAAGGGGCCTTCAAAAGAATTTTGACCAGGAGTTATAACCCATGAATCAGCCCATCTTCCATCTTCAAGTTTACCTGCAGGTTGCAATGGAACCATTCTCATTAATCGATTCATAAATGTTCCAATTCCTCTTGAAGGCTCATCGATATCCCAAATAGCTCCTGTTAATGATCCTTCCAGGTTTATCCTTTCTGATACTTGTGAATTGATGCGTAAATTCATAGTATATCTTTTAGCACCGGATAATCCTTTTTGAAGAATTCCATCCTGATCCATATATCCTCCTGAAAAATTATACCTTGATTTTTGACTGCCCCCTGAAACTCTTATGTTATGTTCTTGAATAGGTGCCTTTCCAAACATTATATCCATCCAATTCGTATTTGGATGTATTATACTGGTTGGATTATTACGGAATTCGTTTATTAATTCTTCTGAATAGTAAGGTGCAGTCCCCTGGTTGACTTGAGCTTTATTGTACCATTCCATAAAATCTGCTGAATTTTCAACTGGATCTGGTAAAAATGTTGCTTCCTGAAAACCTGCATATCCATTATATTCAACATTGAGTTGATCTGCTTCTCCCATTTTTGTAGTTATCAATATAACGCCATTTGCTGCTCTGGATCCATAGATTGCAGTTGAAGCTGCATCTTTTAGAACACTTATGCTTTCTATATCATTTGGATTTATTGCATCAAAAGAACGTTCAACTCCATCAACGAGAATTAATGGATTTAATTTGGAAGCTCCGCCAATTGTGCCAACTCCTCGTATTCGAATTGTTGCATCATCAGATCCGGGCATGGCCCCACCGGCCTGATTTACATAAACTCCCTTCACTCCTTGTAATGCCTGGGATGAATTTGTTATAGGTCTGTTCTCTAACGTTTTTGCCTCTATTACGGCAACAGAACCTGTTAGATTTACTCTTTTTTGGACACCATACCCAATAGCTACTACCTCCTCTAATCCAATAGTTTCATCTTGTAAAGATGCATTAATGGATGTTTGATTTCCCACCACAACCTCCTGACTTCTCATTCCTACAAAAGAGAATACCAGTGTGGCATCCTGGGGAATGTTGGAAAGTCTGTAGTTTCCATCTGCATCAGTAACTGTTCCCTGAGTGGTTCCTTTCACCACCACGGTTACCCCCGGCAATGGCTGGCCATTACTGTCGGTCACTGTGCCTGATACAGCCCGTTGTTGTAGCGCTGAAGAATCATACACCGGTTCTTCTTCTGAGAAAAGTACGATCTGCCGGTCAATGATCCTGTAGGCTACGTTTGTGTCATCAAACAGTCTTTGAAGTGCTTTGTCAATGGTAACATCAGTAAGCGCTATGTCCACCTCTCTGTCAACGTCAACCATCTTGCTGTTGTACAGGAACCTGAATTCCGACATCTCTTCTATTTCCTGTAAAACTTCACGGACAGCAACATCATTCAGAGCCAGGTTTAACCGTGTTGCCTGGGCATATCCATCAAGTGCATAGGCCTGAACCAATGACAGGATTAAGGCATAGAATGTTAATCTCATGGTTCGAAAAGTTTTTGTTGTCCATAGCTTTTTAAGCATGGACAAATTGTTACATAAAAATTTCATAAATTTACATCGCTTTAAAAAATTAATAATTATTGGTTATTAAGTCCTTACCTGTTGGCCAAAACAGGTAAGGTTTAAAAAGTACAAAGGAGGGCAGACCAATGCCTTCCTTTTTTCTATATCTACTGTTTCTGTTTTATTACTATTTCCATTTTACTAAAAGTCTTATCGGTTTTCATTTCTCTTCTTTTTATGGAGTAATTTACGGGTGCTGAAATTTTTAATAATTCAAGTACCTGTTCCAGCGTCTCATCCTCAAACGTTGCCGTATAGGTCCAGTCTTTTAATTCAGGGCCTTCAAGCTGAATATCGACATTAAACCAACGATTGAGCCGACGTACAACT
>DASRQG010000133.1:0-2666 GCA_035645995.1 Mariniphaga sp.
CAATGGTAAATGGGTATTTAAAGATAATTTACCTTTAGATTTAAATTCTTCAGATGATACAACCCGCAACTGGTTTCCTGTTATTGCAAAATGCTCAACATCTGGAAAACATCCGCAAGAACTCTATCTTGCTAATCAAACAGTCCCGGGTTCTTTGACAAATAGTGCTCAATTGACATATAGAGATCAATATGTTATACGATTAGCAGAAACCTATCTTTTACGTGCAGAGGCATATTTGGGTAATAATGATCGTACAAATGCTGCCATAGATATAAATATGGTACGAAATAGATCAAAAGCTCCGGAAATAGATGCTTCTATGGTAGATATTGATTATATTCTTGATGAAAGGATTAGAGAACTTCATTTTGAAGAACTATACTTGCTTACATTAACAAGATTGGGAAAATTGGTAGAAAGAGCCCAGCTTAATCCTTGGGTAGGTGAAACTTATTTACCACACAATGATTTATGGCCAATTCCATATGATGATATTGAGAAAAATCTTGAAGCACAATTGGAACAAAATCCGGGATATTAATTGGAGAAGAATAATTTTTACCTGAGCTACTCAAAAAAGTAACTCAGGTATTTTTAAATAATTTGTGTTATAAAAATATAACTAAATAAATCTGAAAGAGGGTTAAAAAACACATGAAAGTGTGATTTGAAATGAATTTGAATATAAAAATTATGAAAATGAAAAATTATACCATTCTATTTCTTGTATACATCATTCTTTTGTTATTTGGTTTTAATATCAAATTGCTATATGCAACTAGCGACACCATACCACCCCGCCATCAGGTAACCCTTCGCGAAGCGCATATTGGCACTTTGGGAATAGATACAAATCTGCTTGACAGCTATGGTTTATTGCCTAATAACATCAGGCAATTCTATCTTGATTCAAGGGCTGTATTTTCTGCTAATCCCGATGCCGGCTTTACACATCCGCAGATTATTGAAGTTGCCCATGAGCAAGATATTCAACTTATGGGAGGTCCGATGTTAGGTTATTTGAAGGAAGATGGTGTATCCATTTGGCTACGTCCATCAGTCTCAAAGCCTCTGGAGGTGAAAGTTAAAACATACGACGGTAGCTTCGAAAAATCATTTATAAAAAACTCTATTAAGCCGGGTGTGGAACAAAGAATTGTACTGGACGGATTGATGCCCGATACAAAATACAATTATGAAGTTCTTACAGACAATAAAAATATTGCAGCAGGCAGCTTCACGACAGCATCTTCTTTCGGGAAACAGGGTGTTTTTAAAATTGCTTTCGGTTCATGTTTTCATAAAATAGGACTGCATAATCCGAATCTAATTAACCAGATTTTGAAAAGTGAACCCCTGGCCATGATGCTTTTGGGCGATATAGCTGCTGACGACAGGGAAAACCAGATAAATATGCACAGAGCGGATTATCTGCTTCGTGACGTTTCAAACGCATGGAAGAGTCTTGCCGAAAATATTCCTTTATATAGTAGTTGGGACGATCATGATTATTTTAACAATGACCTGGGCGGAATTCCGAAAGGATTTACTGAAGCAGACCGTGAGGCCGTGCGCAAAGTGTGGCACGAGAACTGGAATAATCCGGAGAATGAAAACCCGGGAATTTACTTCAATACACGTATTGGGCCTGTGGAAGTAATTATGCCAGACACCCGATCATTTCGTGATAACAAACGTAGAGGAGAATATGGTGCTTATTTAGGGAAGGAACAGCTCGAATGGTTAAAACAGACGTTAAAAAAATCAGAAGCTCCATTTAAAATAATTTCCAGTGGAACAATGTGGAGTGATTATATTACACCGGGAAAGGATTCTTGGGGAACTTGGGATACTGAAGCACGTGAGGAACTTTTTAGTTTTATCGAGGCTGAAAAAATTTCCGGTGTATTATTGGTGAGTGGCGATCGACACGGTGCGCGTGGGTTTACTATTCCCAGGCCATCGGGATTTTCATTTTATGAATTTCAAGTTGCTTCTCTTGGGGGTGTTCCCGGACCGGTTGCAATAGCAGAGGATTCTTCCGAACAATTGTTTGGTTACCTTGGTACAGATATAATAGCTTTTGGCGAATTTACTTTTAATACCACAGGGGAAAGCCCGAAGGCTATTTTCAGACTAATCGATCAATACGGCAAAATCCTGGAAGAACACACCTTACCTTATAATAAACTAACCCCCTGACAGAGATGATAAATTAAAAATGGCATCCGCTTATAAAACAACACTAAACACTGAATATGACTTAGATACAAGTATTTTAAGTTTTTATATTGTGAAAGAAATACTCGGTGTATTTAACCGACAGTGTTAAAAGATCCTGTAACCTCTCATATACCCTCATTTACAATTGATATACTGTCTAATCTGGCTGAAATATGAACAGGTATTGAAATTGTGTAAAATTCTGAGAGATATGAGAGATCAAGGCTTTCGCTGTTGAACTCGATAGGAGCTCCGGAGCGTTTAAGGAATGAAGGTATTTTGAATAGTTTGAATTATCACTCACAAAGGAAAATATATGATTCTTGAATATCCAATAGAATAAATTAAAAGTTTAAAAGTTTTTTCTGAAATTTTAACTTTACATCTTTTTCAAAACTGGCAAGATAATTTTCGGTGGTGCGTAAATCTTTATGGCCAAG
>DASRQG010000134.1:0-3681 GCA_035645995.1 Mariniphaga sp.
CCAAATAGCATCAATATCCTGACTATTTACTTTTATCCAGCCTGTAGATGTTTTTATGGCTATATCACCAATTTTCCAATCAGTTATTCCTCCTAAGTTTGTATTTCCTTCTACAGATATACGCCAAGCATATCCATTTGGTATTGGTTCTTCAGTTGAAGGGAGGTTTCCACTTGACGCATCCCAATCACCTTGAAGTTTTATTGCTCCAAAATCTGCTCCAATTTGAGTGAAAAGTTCTGCGATTGAAATATGTTTTGTAATACCTTCACTGGTGTCTACAATTACGACTAAATCATCTCCTGTTGCATCTTCTAATAATGGTAATGCTGAAATTTTATTATCTGCCATGATATTGTGATTTAAAAAATTAATATTAAATTGTTATTGTGTTGTCGTTAAAACTAAATAATCCTGATGAATTTTCTACTTCTACTTTAAAACGGTGATATATGATTTCTTCGTCTTCATCTTCTTTTAAAAGTGATTCAGAAAGCGTGTATTGTATTTCATCTTCATTTGATTTTATTCTTTCAAGTAGATTCCAATTACCACTATCATTCATTTTATATACATAATATGTTGCATTATGTACTGCTTTATTCCATGAAAGAATGCCATTCGCAAGTGAAGCTGGATTACCTGATAGTTCGTCTGAATTAAATAGAAGTTCAGGAGCTTCAGGATTTATGGTATCTACAATGTTTGCAAGAACTGTTTTTGAAGGGTTTGACGTTACATAATCTGTAATTAACTCTAAGGCTGCATTTGTATACGAAACCTTTTTAAGAGCAATAACTTTATAGAATAGCGGTTCTCCATACGGAATAAAATTATTGTTACTACTAAAATCATCAATAATTTCAATTGATGTTTCATTTAATAATCCTTCTGATATCAAATCAATTTCTGCGACTTTTGTCATACTTCTAATTGACAGAGCATCGGTGGCAAGTGTTGTTCTGTATAATTCAAATTTTGAAATTTCTTGTGATTCAGGATAGTTTGAAACAGTGACCTTAACACTGGTTGGAATTTCTAAAACTAAATCTTGTATTTGTGTTTTTATACGTGTGATTTTAGGAGCTTCTGGAGCAAGTGTGTTTATAAGCTGAATTGGGCCTGAAATTGGACCCGGAGAGCTGAATTTCATTCTGTTGTTTAATTCAACTCCATAATAGAAATAAAAGTTTTTTGAAGCACCATCAAGAGTGAAATCGGTAAATTGAATCGAATGATTTATCGTATCTACAATTTTTGCCATCGGAGCCTGATTAAATCGTTCATCAGTTGATTCGAGTAAATTACCATTAATATCTCGTACATTTTGTTTTGCATTTGTGGGAATAAAATCATTGTTTGATGATATGTAACTGTAAATCAATGGTTGTTCTGTTAAAGGTAAAAATACTTTGTATATTGCTGCTTTCACTTTTTCAATTACAGATCCCGGTTCTTGTGTTCCATCAAATAAGACTCTACCAAACACATCAAATTCTTTATCGGGTTTCGGGAATCTATATCCATCTTCAGCAGGGAATTTTCTAAATGTACCATTTGGGTTTGAACTGGTAGCATCGTAATATTTTTCACCTTCAATATCATAAGTATAATTAAAGTCAATTATATTTTGCCAGCGTGATGAAAAGAATACATCATCACCGAGAGCTGTAAGCTCTGCTTTTATTTGAGTGATTGTTTCAGGTTTATACAAAGCTTCAAGTATCATGCGTTCACTTGCCCTGTAAAATGCAAGAGCATGAGGTTTATGTTGGCAGTTAACCGTAAATGTATATGTTGATTTATTATAAAAATCAGGTCTTGTTGCATATGCTCCTCCGATTGGAATTTCAGGAGGAAGAGCTTCAACAAGCTCAAATGCTGTTATTGTTGTTGCTTTTGATATTTGAGAAACATAGTTTTCATCATTATCGACTGTTCGTGCAGCTAAATAGGTATGTTTAACCCTACCATCCTCAGGAGGTAAAATGTTTTCTTCTGTTAAACCTACAGGGGTATCAACATAAAGATATGCTTTATAACCGGGATAATAGTTTACAGAAACATTTGTTCCAATTGAAATAGGATCAGAATCGAAAGTTTCATCGTGAATGAGTAAGGAAATAGTATCATTTTCCTGAGAAACAATATCTAAAACTTCAATAACTTTTCTTTCTCCTACCGGGTTGTTTGTTGTATGAATTCTCACGAGACCTTTATTCCAAAAAACAGGGTGTGTGTCACCACTTTGAGGATGCTCATAAAACATTTTTGTGTTCATTGTTACCAAATACACCCCCGGTTCTGGAGTTCCACTTGGATAAGCTTCAATTGTTGCTGTATCCCAAATGCCTCGTGTTGTTTCTTCATATACTTCTTCATCAGAGAGACTTCCCGGTATAAATTGACCGCCTTCAGGTAAATTGTTGTCAACTTGCCATTTTAACGGTGCTATTGTTTCTGTGTGTTCTTCCCAATTACTATCGGTAATCTGAATTTTACAACTTAAAGCTTGAGGAGCATTTTCGTCTATTGTCCAGTTTTCAACATTACTCATATTTTCTAATATAGTAAATACTGCTTGAATATAATTCGACGGATTAATATAACTTCGTGCAGATTCATATATAGCAGGAGTTTCACCTGTTTTTTCATTTGTGTCAACAAGACTTGTACTTTCGTAATTCTGCAATGTGATTATAACCCCCTCATCTTCAACCGTTGATTGCTGAATGTCGATTATTGAAAATGTCTTTTCTTTCACAGAGAATATCCCACCTGTAAATCTGTTTAAATCTTCATCAGCTATGCTTGGGAAATAACTTACTTTTTGTTCATAAATGTCGAGGTATTCATATGCGGCAGTATGTATTACACAGGTTTTGGGATTATTTTCATCATATTCTACAGATTTAATTTTACCTGTAAGCAAACGAGGAGCTTCAGGTCGATAAAAGAGTTCAATTTCATCAGCAAAATCATAGTTAATATCATGAAGATGCGTATAATTACATAACATACGAACGAGAGTTTTATCATCATGAGGGTTTGCATTAAGTAATGATTGTTCAGCTGCTGTTGTAAGAATAAGTGGTGATTCATTTTGAATCAGTTGAGCATGAAGGTTAGACGGCGGCAATAAGGTGTTTTGTTTTTGGAATATAGTTTCATCAGTTGATACAATATTACTATATTCAGATGTTCTCGAAAACCAGTTAATGCCATACAACATATACTCATGAATGCCATTTTCTGTTTCTTTGTGAGTAAAGAGTAAACCGTGCTCGTTTACAGGAAAAGGAATAGGTGATACTTCAGGAGTATTATTTGTATCCTTATACACTTTATCAGCAGTTAAAACAGGTGATACCCAATCTGCGTTTGTTTGCCTGTATTCAAGTCCAAGAAATATATTATCTGTTTGTCCCTCAAAACAGAATTCTTCATTTGATTCAAAAAATGAACCTGCTTCTTGAAGAGTATTAATTTGCTCTACATAGAGGTTTATAAATCTGCTTTTTTTATCGTAAGTGTAACCATCATCATCGGTAAGTTTAATTTCTGAGTTTGTGTCTTTATTTTGAATTAAACCATAGTCTATATTATTTTGAATAGGAGTAGTAGGCAGCTTTTCTTGTAATTTATGAACCGGAGCTGTTGCATACATATGGTTTAATAACG
>DASRQG010000135.1:0-2011 GCA_035645995.1 Mariniphaga sp.
TATGAATAATTGCAGTTGGGGTATCAAGTGATGATGATTCGATAAGATTTATAAAATCATCTTTATGAATAAAATCTTTGTAATTCAACCCGGCAAGATTTTTCCATTTCTCATCAATGCCGAGAGAATCAACAATAATAATGTCATCAATATTTAATGAATTGAGGCGCCAGACAATTGCGCTACCTATAAATCCTGCACCGCCGGTTACTATAATCATAATTTTATATTTGATTTTTTAATGAAGTAAATTAATTATAATTAACATCTATACAAAAGATACGAAGGGGATAAATTACAAAAGAGATGACACCACATCGAATGATGCCATCTCTGATTTCGGGCAGCTTTTTCAGGGATTACTTGAGAAGTACCATCTTTTTCACATCAACAAAAACATTAACTCTCATAACATAAAAATAAGTTCCGCTTGAAAGGCTGTTGAAATCGAATGTTGAAGAATATTCTCCTGCTGATTTGTATTCATTAACCAATTCTGCAATTTCACTACCGAGAATGTTATAAATCTTTAAACTAACCTGTCCATCATCTTTCAAACTGTATTTTATTGTAGTGGTTGGGTTAAATGGGTTGGGGTAGTTTTGTAAAAGAGAATAAGTTAAAATTTTATTCGAATTATTTGCAGTTGTCTTACCAATATCCTGAACACCTACATAATAACTTACTGTATTAGATTGATCGTTTTGCTCTGTAGCTGATTTTGCGATTACATAATATTCTGCCGTTTTGGGTTCAGTAGTTGGAATTATAATTGTCACAGTTGCATCAGTATATTCATATGTTCTTCCATCGACTTGTCCGATTAATTGAAAATTAGGGGAATCATATTTTTTGTAAATATAAAAAGAATCAATTTCGTGTGTAGGATGTGCTCCCCAAATTAACTTAACATAATTACCGTTTTTGCTTTTGAGAAGAGATCTATCCCAATCAGAAACATTTATTGTATAGTTTGAATCTGAAACAATTAAACCTTCACCTGTTATAAATCCATTATGCCTGAGATTAACTATTGTATTATTGTTTAATGATATTTCCTTGCCAAGCGGAATACTTACTTCACCAGTTAAAAGATTCTACCCTTTCCAGGTTACATCATCTGTTAAAGTTTGTTTACCCCAGGCAATTGTTTGCAACGGATCTCCTATAACATCATTCTGCCAGGCTATATAATTGATTCCTTGATAAATTGCATCTACTATGGAATATCCCATTGCATAAGCAGGATAAGAGTCACCTTCTCTATAAACACCTGCTGTAGTTGGTTCATTAACATTGCCACCTCCTCCTGAGCCACCCATTACGAAAAAATCCGATAAAAGACCGTGTCTCCAATGCCATTTTCCATAGCTAAGAGCATTTCCACTTTCCCAGCTATTAAAAATAGCTCCATTCACATAATCGAACTGGAGTTGAGTCCATATATAAGATGAATCCCAGAAAGCATAATATCCATGAGAACTATAGCCGATTACTTCATCATTGTCACCTGTTAAATAGGCAACCAAATCATCATAAATGTAATTGAATCCCAGTTCATCCAATCTATCTGCCGCTAAAGGCATTGTAGAATATTTCATTACAGGTGGGTTAGTAGAGATGGGTTTATCATCCAATATCCATTTTTTCTCACCACTTTTATCTGTAGAAGAAATCCTGTCAATTAAATCAAATACATCGTCATAAGTATCACCATCTAAACGGGATACCAAATAATTTAAATACCAACCACCTGCATTTACAAAATGACCGGATTTAAATCTATAATCCATTGTAACTGGATTATTTAAACCTGAATGGTAGTCCACACTAAGATATGGATTAGTGTAATATCCTAGAGGATGATCATAATTAGTATTATATAAACTTAAAACATCGCGTTCATCTGGCTGATTCATAAGGCTTAATAATGCACAGACTGAAGCTCCTTTTCGAGAATAATTAGCTGAAGGACTTAGGCGGTAGGGCAGCCCTTTCATTAAAACAATAT
>DASRQG010000136.1:0-2066 GCA_035645995.1 Mariniphaga sp.
CGTAGATTATGCCAATTACACCGAATGGAACTGTAATCTTCGATATTTTTAAACCATTTGGGCGTACTATTTCTTTTAATACTTTTCCAACCGGACTTTCCATTTCAGCCACACTACGAATATCGTTCGCAATTCCTTGTATACGCTCTGTAGTCAATTTTAACCGGTCATATTTTGGATCTTCAGGGTCCATTCGGTCAAGATCTTTTTGGTTCTCAGCCAGAATATATGCTGATTTATTTTCAGCTTCATTGGCCAGATCAATCAGAACCTTACGGATCGTTTCACCTTTTATCAAATTAAGCTTCCGTGAGGCATTCAATACCTTTTGTAATTGTTCTTGAATCTTCATATCAGCATTTTTATTTTTTATTCGAGATAAAGATAATCATAATGCACGAGGGCTTTCAGTTTTTCGGTTGAGGTACCTGATCTTAATTTCTCAGAACCGTATTGAGCTTTTCCCAAACCAATTCTTTTTCCTGATTCATCCACAATGCGGATTAGATCACCCTTTTTAAATTCATTTTCAACAGTAACGATCCCTACCGGTAATAAGCTAACTGCCTTATCTGATCTGAGAGCCGCAGCAGCACCATTATTAACCGTAACTTTTGCTTTTGCAAATCCGTCAGAATAACCGATCCATTTTTTTACTCCGCTGGAGGTTTTTGGGGCTGGTTCAAACCAAGTATGGCCGGGAAACTCTTCCTGAGTCATAATATTTAGTAGCATATTGTCTTTTAGCCCATTGGCAAGATGTACCGATATTCCATCATTCGCCAATTTTTTGGCAATACGGAATTTCGTTAACATTCCACCACGTCCGAATCCTGAATGGACATCTGAAATTGCATTTACCGGTTCTTTATCACCAATACTGACCTTTTGTATCAGTTCAGCATTTTCGTTATCGGGATGTGATGTAAAAACTCCATCTACATTACTCAATATCAATAAAGCTTCAGAGCTAACCATTGAAGCAATCAGGCCTGATAACTCATCGTTATCGGTAAACATTAATTCGGAAACTGAAATAGCATCATTTTCATTTACAATAGGAATGACATGATTACTTAGTAAGGTATTCATGCAATTTTTCATGTTCAGGTAGTGTCTTCTACTTGAAAAATTTTCTTTAGTAGTAAGAACCTGGGCACATGTTAATCCATGCTCATTAAAAAAATCAGAATATCGGCTAATCAATTTTACCTGGCCAAGAGCTGAATACAATTGCCGTTTAGACACAGCGTCCAATTTTGCTGTAGTTTTCATTACAGCTCTTCCAGCAGCAACGGCACCTGAAGACACAAGAACTACCTCAATACCATTTTTATGAAGCATAGCAATTTGATCAACCAACTGGGCAATACGAGAAACATTCAACGTTCCGTCTTTTTTAGCCAAAACATTACTGCCCACTTTTACGGTTATTTTCTTGTACCTGAACTTCATAAACTACTTGTTCAAATCCTTGTCCATTTTTTTATAAGAAGCAAGCACTCCTTGAATTAAAGAAGAACTAAATCCTTTATGTTCCATTTCATTCAATCCGGTAATGGTGATACCCATGGGTGTTGTAACTTTATCGATCTCGCGTTCGGGATGATGACCCGTTTGTAAAATTAGTTCTGTTGCACCCTTTACTGTCTGGGCAGTTATATATTGAGCCATTTCTGCACCAAAACCTATCTCAATACCACCTTGCATAGCTGCACGAATATAGCGTAATGCGAATGCAATACCACATGAAGAAAGCACTGTGGCCGCTGCCATCAATTCTTCTGGTATTTCAATAGTTTTGCCAAGCTTATTAAATAGTTCAATTACATAAGAACGGTGAGCATCTGTATTTCCATTAGAGGAGATGCATGTAAGCGATTCCTGCAAAGCGATTGCGGTATTAGGCATCACTCTAAAAATTGGAATATCATCTCCTGCCATCCGGGTGAGTTCAACAAGTCCTACACCAGCAACAATTGAGATTATTATTTTGGCACTGCTTAATACAGGTTTTATTTCTTCAAGAACATGTTGAATATGATATGGCTTTACTGCAAGAATTA
>DASRQG010000137.1:0-2251 GCA_035645995.1 Mariniphaga sp.
CTGAAATCAGTCTCTACAACAGCAATGCTTATGAAACAAAAGAAAAAGCCCAAGAAGCTGTTGTGAAAGTCATTGAATTAGCCAGCGTCAGAGAAAATTACAGTTATGACGAAGCCTTAAAGAAACTACAGTTGCTCAATGGGGATGGAGTATTGATGGAAACACTTGATAATTCTATTCAAAGTCAGGATGGAGCTGAAGCAGCCATTGAAGCATTTGTTGCCGAATTTAATAAAAACTGCAATGATCCAATTGGGCTGCATTTGATTGAGCATATCCTATTGCGGCAAAGAAATGACTCTTTCGAGCTTATGGAAGTATGCCTTCATAATGGTGAATGCATTTGTGATATTGATCCTTATACCTTTCGTGCATCAGTTGTGCTACCATACTGGCCGGGGCATTTCGATAATATGCAGTTCCGTGAATACTTTGAAACAAAAATACGCGAAGAAGCTCCTGCCCATATTATGTTGAAAATTTGCTGGCTCAATAACGACCTGATGCGGGAATTTGAAGTTAACTACAAAGAATGGATAGAGAGTGTGGCAACTTATACTTCAGATAAGACTATAGATATCGGCGCTTTCAGAGACGCAAATAATAAAATGATCGACACGCTAAGCCGGCTAAAAAGTGAATATCCAAAGGCCACGCTTCATGATTGCGATGAAAGTAAACAGACCAGCAACACAGTAGTGCTCGGTAAAACAGTTTTAGAAACATTTAAAAGTCAGTAATTATGACGTTCGCAAACACATATCCCGTATTTGAAGCCGATCAGGTGCTCACGAATGATCACCTGAACAGCATGGTCAATTATCTGGATCAGCAGGACAGGCTGACGCGGATGAAACTTATCGGCAGTGGTATTGTATGTGGTTTGGAAATAGAACCAACTGCTTCGGAAATAAAAGTTAAGAAGGGCTGTGCCGTTACTTCACAAGGTTTCATGGTGTTGCATTGCGAAACAGTTTATACTCACTATATACCCTACTTGATACCGGTCTTCCCAAATGACCTCCAGCTTAACCAACAATGCCCTACAGAAAGACCTGAAGCAATTCCTTTTTTCGGTGAATCATTTGGAAGGGAAATTTTTCAATTAATTGATGAACAAGATGTAGCCAATCATAACGGTAGCACGGATCTCATAGCCCTTTCACAAATGCAAGATGATTTTTTAAGCAAATATGCCATTGTCCTTTTTTTGGAAGCAGAACAACTCAACCTAAAAAACTGTGACACCAATGATTGCAATGATAAGGGAAGCCGAATGAATTTTCAGGTAAAGACCTTGTTGGTTGATAGGAATATCCTTGATAAAATTATTAAGATTCAGGGTGGAAGTTTGGCTGAGGATGATAAAAACTTTTTCCCCATATTGAGAAGATTCAATGTTCCTCCAGAAAAACTGACAACTGCATCTGATGTACTAAATGCCTTTAAAAACTTGGCAGATCATGAAACCCTCACTACAATCGCCGCAGCCTTAAAGAACGGTGCAAGAAAATATCAATACCTGCTTGAAAACGAAAACCCCAATGTTTTTGATTCAGTTTATAATCGCCTAGTCGAGTTAAAGGATGAGATACTAAGAAATCACCCTGTTTTGATCCAATATTTTTATGACTTCTTGGATGATATCATTAAGGGGTATTATGAATTCGCTCGCGCAGCACAGCAGACAAACAGCGAATGCTGCATGGATGAAATGAAATTTCCCCTGCATATAATGCTAGGTGAAGCTAATGTCGCTACATCAAATAGCCATTCTACCTACCGCCAAGATTTTATTTATTCCCCGCTGTTCAATGATCAGAAAAACAGGCTTGGTGAAATCCGATCATTATTTACCCGTTTGAAATTATTGCTTTCACAATTCTCTATCGAAAGCATGCTACCGTTTGATAAAAAACAGATTAAAATCACGCCAAGTCAGTGGGGTAAAGCAAATCTTTCAGATAGGTGCATACCTTATTACTACGATCTAACGGAGTCGGCGAATCAATTACATAGGTTCTGGAATTATGATAAAACAAAACTTGGTGAAGAAACGCATAACCTGAGTTACAATGCATCTTCCTACAATGCTCCTTTTTACGTTACAAATTCATTACTATATGATTTAGAGCCGTTTAATTTTTTCCGCATTGAGGGACATATAGGGAAACATATTAATGAAGCGCTGCCGATTATAAAGCAGCAGCAACAGGAATACCATCTTCCTTTTGAAGTAAGTGCATTAAGT
>DASRQG010000138.1:0-13987 GCA_035645995.1 Mariniphaga sp.
TTTGCAATAGTTTTAGTTCATAGGTTTAGGTTTGATTAGTTTTATTGGTTTAGTTAGATTGAAAAGGATGAGTGTTGACTCGTCCTTTTTTTATTTTAGTCAACCAATCATATTCAAATAATTGATCCCCATAAATTCATTTTGCAAATTTCAAATTACAACCAACTGATGTCGCAACTGCAACTCCCCGTTTTTGTTGTCAAATACTATACATTCTCCATACCAAGTCCAGTCCAAGTCCAGTCAAACACGTTTTAGCAGGTAAAACAATATGCTGTGGATCTGGACTTGATATTATACAGAACTATAGAATTATCCTGTCTAAAAAGGAAACACTATTCTTTCATTTTTTTTTTGAAAACCGGAAAGACCAATAATAAATATCAATGAAGTGAGCTATAAAGCTTATGATTTAAGAAGAGAATGGCAATAGCAATAATAACTGTGGCAGGTTGCATCCATGAAACAAATCCTATAATAGCAACCTGAACAATAATCCACAGCAACATAATAATTGCGCTAATATAAACAATTATGCGTGCTGCAGATACTTTAGCAAAAACTGTGATGGTAGCAACCAGATTTAAGCCTCCAATCACCCCTAATAAAAAAAGACCGGGAATAAAATAATCTTTAAATGGACTTCCCTGTAGCCATTCAACAGGAATATTTTTGGCTCCAGCCAGTCCATAATAACCACCTGCAATGGCATTTACTGCTACAAAACCTACTAATGATCCCAAAATATTTCTTTTAACATTAACTGACACAGGACTTGAGATAGATTTCATTGTGAATTAATTTACTTTTTCTAACAAAAAGTTCATTTTCATGATCAGATGCTGTATTTTAAACATCATCATTTAAAAATAAAATTACAGAAATTTTTTATTTGGACTTCACCTGCTCACCACCTATTTCTTTCCTTCAATCAAGAAAAGAATCTGGAAAAGAAACTCCCTCTTAGGTATGAATACCTATAGAAAACCGTGGTTTACCAAGACGTTATTTTAATACATATCAATTCTTATTATAAATTCCGGATCTGTAAAGTTATAGATAGCTTCCCATCCACTCCAGGAAATTCCTCCGGTAACATCTCCGTTATAAACCCCTGCTTTTAAGCTAAATCCTTTTGAAATAGTATAATATATACTCAGATCGTATTCATTATCCCACCAAATGTTTATGTCGTATTTTTTCGTGAGTATTGGATTATTGGCATTATGATAATTATATCTGTAATACGCACCTAATGATAATTTAGGCAATAAGTATAATCCACCAGATAGCTTAGCTCCAAAATTAAAAACACCTTGCCGTACACCATAACTTATATTTTCAACTAAAATGGTGTCGGTATGAGCTAAACTAAAAAAAGGACTTAATTTTAAACCAAATCTGTTATTTGACGATTTAAATATTTGAATTGGTACTCCTCCTCCAAAACTTAATGTATTGCCGGAAGTCATTGCCCATAGATTAATATCAATATTGCTTTTTATTTTTCTATTCACCTGATATCCAACGCCAAACCCATCCACATAATTAAGTCCAAATACAAACATAGTGATCCATTTAACACCCCGGGAATAGTCCTCCGGATTAATAAGAAAACCCGGTTGAAAACTATTGTAATGAAATTTGGGTTCTATATCTGATAGAAAGTTATGATAATCATCAATAGAATAACCTGTTAATTTTTGATTTACATATTTTCTTTCGAGTCCCCAGATACTATCATTAATATCTGAATCCCGATAGCCTCTGAACCTTTTTGAATATTTACCGGAAGAATATTTTAAAAATTGAGCATAGAATTTTTTTGCACTGTCAAGACTGTCTAGCTTTTCATATGTAATTGCTTTAAGAAAAAGATAATCACTGTATTTTTTAACATCGGGATAAATGATTTCCAATTGATTTAATTTTGATAACGCAGATTGAAACTCATCTGAAGCAATCAGCTTATTTATTTCAGAATAATATTTAGCGATTTCAAAGTCATCATATTTTAATTTGTCTTTTTCTAAGATTTCATCGAAATTATACCGAAAACCTTTTGTTTCTAATTCCACATAAAAACTATCAACATTACTACTATCAATTAACTGAAAGTTTTCATTTCTGGGAACGATTGAATTATTTATGTCAATTGGATATTTATATACCTCAAGTTTTTTATCATACTCTAAATGGTTAAAATTTAATGTTGTTGAGCAGCTACTAAATATTACCAGCAAGAATATCAATAAAAAAATACTTTTATTAAAATGAATCACTTTTCTGTGCTCATTTGAACTATACCGGAGTTCATTATAAATTCCGGCTCTGATCCTGGATAGCCGGTAAATGACGACCAGCCAAAAGAGGACTAAATGTTTTTCCATTTATAAAAAATTTAATTGGAAACATAGCTATAGCCGGAAGCAAGGACAGATAATTGCTGTATAGAATGGATTTTTCTAAAGTGGTTAACCTTTATGGAACGAATTGGTATTAAGTTCAGTACTAACATCATAATTTAGGTTTAAATTGCTGAAACAAATTTATAAATAAATATCAAAAAATTGTCAATTAAATGATGTCGTCTTGATTAATTTTACCTGGTATAATCTTCGAGAAAATAGATACAGGAGATAATGTTCTTTGAAAAATAGTGTAAAGCAATTTTAAATTTGCCTGATTTAGTATGTTTTAGTCCTTTTTTTCTTCTTATGAAGATTGTATGTGTCTGGTATATATAAAAATAAAAAAGCAGCTACGCTTTTGATGTAACTGCTTAAATTTTAAGTGGGAACAACTGGATTCGAACCAGTGACCCCCTGCTTGTAAGGCAGGTGCTCTGAACCAGCTGAGCTATGCTCCCGAATTTTTTCTCTTTGAACGCGCCTTGTTTTCTGTAAGGCGCTGCAAATATAAAACCTATTTTCAGTTCTGCAAAAAAAATCTCATAAAATTTCAGCAACTACAAAAGTACTTCCGCCTATAAAAATCAAATCACTTTCATCAGCATAATTACGAGCCGCATTATAAGCCTTTTCAACTGATGGATACACAGCACCTTTCAGGTTATATCTTTCTGCTACACGAGCCAATTCTCTTTCATCAAGTGCCCTTGGAATGTCAGCTCGGGTAAAATAATAATTTGCAGAATCAGGCAGCAGGCTTAAAATTTTATCCAGATCTTTATCATTAACTACTCCAATTATAAAATGAAGTCTTTTGTAAGGGGTCTGTTTTAATTGGTTAACCACCTCAGTTATGCCCTCAGAATTATGTGCAGTATCAGCAACCGTAAGCGGGTTATATCCCAGAATTTGCCATCTTCCTTGTAAGCCGGTCATTCGTTTTGCATTTGCAAGGCCATTCAATAGTTGATCTTCTGAAATTTTCCATCCAATCTGTCTTAATAATTCTACTGTTTTTAAAACTGGTGGTAAATTCTTCTGCTGATACCGGCCTTTTAAATCCAGCATTAATTGAGGAAATAAAACCTCTTCAAACTTTTTAACGGATAATAACTGGTTTCCCTCAATATCACTTGAAAGATAATCTACCTTAAATTCCTGATCAGCAAAAAATAGTGGAGCCAGTTCCAATGCAGCAACTTCATTGAAAACCTTTACGGTTTCAGGCTGAGTAGTTCCTATAACTACAGGAATGCCGGGTTTAATTATACCGGCTTTCTCAAAAGCAATTTTTTCTAAAGTATCACCAAGAATAGCAGTATGATCAAAACCTATATTAGTTATTACACTCACATCAGGAGATAGAATATTTGTGGAATCAAGTCTCCCTCCCAATCCAACTTCTATTACTGCAATATCAACCTGTTGACGGGCAAAATAATCAAATGCCATGGCAACTGTCAATTCAAAAAAGGAAGGTTCCATGTCCCACGATTCATTTTTTTCTCTGAAATCTTCAATCCATGCCACCACATCATCGGTAGCAATCATTTCTCCGTTAATACGAATCCGTTCCCGGAAATCGAGAAGGTGTGGTGAAGTATAGAGACCTGTTTTATAGCCTGCAGATTGTAATACTGCTGCCAGCATATGTGAAACGGAACCTTTGCCATTTGTTCCGGCAACATGTATCGATCTGAATAACCGGTGTGGGTTATTATAATAGGAGCTTAAAAGGTAAGTATTATCCAGGTTATCTTTATAGGCAGCAGGCCCTACCCGCTGAAACATGGGCAACCTGGTAAATAAGTAATCGAGCGTATCCGAATAATCCAATTCTAATTTATAATTTTATTAACCGATGCAAGTTTATTAAAAATAGGAATACAACTGATGATTTACAAGGAAAATATCTACATTTCGGGAACCATAATTTAATAAAATGGCAAGCAAAACTTTTATTCTCGATACAAATGTAATTTTACATGACCATACCTGCATTTATCAATTTCAGGATAATGATATAATTATACCCATTGTGGTGCTTGAAGAACTGGATAAATTCAAGAAAGGAAATGAGCTTATTAACTATCAGGCACGAGAGTTTACACGAATACTGGATGAAATTACAGGTGATAAACTTTTCAATGGTGGAATCTCATTAGGAAAAGGCAAAGGCAAGCTGCGTATTGAAACAGGCAAACCATTTTCAGATGAGCTTAAGTCATCTTTTAAGGAGGATATTCCCGATCATCGAATTCTGGCAATAGCCGAATACATCAAAAATTCATTTCCCCGAAAGAAAACGATTTTAATCACAAAGGATATCAACCTAAGAATTAAAGCTAAATCTCTGAAAATTCTGGCAGAAGATTATAAAACTGATCAGGTGACGGATGAAAGCATATTGGATAAATCCATCACTACTTTTGAAAATCTGAGTAATGAAGTTGTTGCTAAGTTATATGAGATTGGTTCAATAGAAATAAGTGAACTTGGGAAAAATATCGCTCCGGAAGCCAATGAGTGTTTTATATTAAAAAGTCCGGCATCAAGTGTACTTGCCCGTTACGATCAAAAAAGCAATACAATTAAGCGGGTAGAAAAGAAGCCTGCATATGGGATAAAGCCCCGTAATGCTGAGCAGACATTTAGTTTAAATGCGCTTACGAATCCTGAAATACAGCTGGTAGCATTGACCGGAAAGGCAGGAACCGGAAAGACGCTACTGGCTCTGGCTGCAGCAATTGAAATGAATATGTTGTATGAGCAAATATTGCTGGCACGTCCAATTGTTGCCTTGAGCAACCGCGACTTAGGTTATCTGCCTGGAGATGCATCAGAGAAGATAAGTCCTTACATGCAACCCTTGTTTGATAATTTATCAGTCATTAAGCATGCATTTAATGTTCGCAGTCAGGAATATCTTCGGATAGAGGAGTTGCAAGATGAAGAACACCTGGTGATAACACCCTTGGCCTATATCAGGGGCAGAAGTCTGTCTAATTCATTTTTCATAATTGATGAGGCTCAAAACCTGACTCCACATGAAATTAAAACAATTATCACGCGTGCAGGTGAAGGAACCAAAATGGTATTCACCGGTGATTTGCAACAGATCGATTCACCATATCTCGATATTAAATCAAATGGTTTAGCCTATATGATAGATCATATGCGTAATCAGGATTTATTTTCACATATAAATTTATTAAAAGGTGAACGGAGTTATCTTGCCGAACTTGCCAGTGATCTTTTGTAACAACAGCATTAAATTATACTTTTAACTCTTTATCTTAAGTTTAATAATTTTTACTTCGCCCTGTTTTTCCTATTTTTGCAAATTATTTAGAAAGATTTTAAATGGATTATCAGGGTAAAAAAGCGGCATTCTATACACTGGGATGTAAGCTTAATTTTTCAGAAACCTCTTCAATTGCAGGATCCTTAAAAGAGGTAGGTTTTGAAAGGGTGGAATTTGAAGATAAAGCTGATTTATATGTTATCAATACCTGCTCTGTTACTAACCAGGGAGATAAAGCCAGCAGACACATTATCAGGCAGGCGGTAAAGCAAAACCCGCAGGCTATGGTAGTTGTTGTGGGTTGTTATTCGCAATTAAAACCAGATGAAGCAGGTAATATTGAAGGGGTGGATTTGGTATTAGGAACCCAGGAGAAATTTCTGTTACCGGCATATCTTGGTAATCTTTCTAAGCGTTCCACTACTGAAATAAAAACCACCAGACTGGCTGACATTAAAAATTATCATAAAGCATTTTCATGGGGAGATCGTACCCGTAGTTTTCTTAAAATACAGGATGGCTGCGATTATTACTGTTCATTTTGTACTATACCTTATGCCAGAGGTAGAAGCAGGAATGATTCAATCGCTAATACAATAAGTGAAGCCGGAAAAGCAGTAGCTAAAGGGTATAAAGAAGTTGTGCTTACCGGTGTCAATATTGGTGATTTTGGTAAAACCACAGGTGAGAATTTTTTGGAACTGCTAAAGGGGTTAGAAAAAGTAGAAGGGCTTCACAGACTTCGGCTTGGTTCCATTGAACCTAATCTGCTCAAGGATGAAATAATAGATTTGGTAGCTGATTCTAAGGTGATAATGCCTCATTTTCACATCCCTTTACAATCTGGTTCCGATGAAGTCTTATCCCTTATGAAGCGCAAATATGCTACCGGGTTATTTGAAAAACGTATCAGAAAAATTCGGGAAATTGTTCCGCATGCTTTTATAGGTGTAGATGTAATTGCAGGGACAAATGGAGAAACAGAAACACTATTTCAGGAATCTTATGATTTTATCAATAGCCTTGAAATATCTCAGCTTCATGCATTCACCTATTCAGAAAGAAGTGGAACACAAGCTTTAAAAATCCCATGGAAGGTTGATATGGAAGATCGTAAACGCCGTACCCAAATGTATATTAACTTGTCAGAAAAAAAACTGAGGGCTTTCTATCAAAAAAATATTGGAACAGAGCAAACGGTTTTGTTCGAATCACAAAAGAAAGGTGACAACATGTATGGGTTTACTGAAAACTATATAAAGGTAGAAGCACCGTTTCAAGAAGAACTTATAAATAAACTTCAAAAAGTTACTCTAAAGCAGATACTACCAAACGGGCATGTAGCAATTGCAGAATTCTGACCTAACAAGCAATTTCAAGGGAGTTCCAACATAACCCTCAGGAAAAATGTTATCTTTCGGATGTAGTACCAACAAAAGGCAAAAATTAAAAAAGGAAGTAATGCAATCAAACGAGTATCAATCAATTTGTACCGAGTTAAAAAAAATAGCCCGTGATGCCGGTAATTTCATCAGAGAAGAAGGAGCTAAGATTTCTGAAAACGATGTAGAGTTGAAAAGTGTCGCCAGCTTAGTCACTTATGTAGATAAGGAAACGGAGAAAGCTATTGTAAAAAAATTAAAACAGCTTATACCTGATAGCGGATTTATCACAGAAGAAGGAACAGCAACTCATTCTGATGAAAAGTATAAATGGGTAATTGATCCTTTGGATGGCACAACAAATTTTATACACGGCATTACACCTCATTCTGTTAGCATTGGATTGATGGAAGCTGAAGAAATCGTTGCGGGAGTAGTTTATGAAATAGGTCAGGATGAAATGTTCTATGCATGGAAAGGCAGCCCTGCTTATCTGAATGAGAAAGAAATTAAGGTTTCACCTACAGCAAATCTTGAGGATACTTTAATAGGTACCGGTTTCCCTTATTATGATTTTGACAGGGTTGAGAATTATATTGATGCCATGCGGTATCTGATGCGCCATACAAGAGGTTTACGACGTATGGGGTCTGCAGCTGTAGACATTGTTTATGTTGCAGCCGGCCGTTTCAATGCATTCTATGAACATGGCCTTCACCCATGGGATGTTGCTGCCGGCGCACTTATCCTCAAACAGGCAGGTGGCAGTATATCAGATTTCAATGGAGGGGAAAACTGGCTTTTCGGAGGGGAATTTGTTGGAGCAGCGAATAACATCTTCGAACAATTCTACCACATTATCAATAAACACCTCGGAAAATAAACCCCTGGTAATTAATCTTTTGGCACTTTACATATACAAGGAATGCTATTTTTTTTGCGAAAACCATGTATATTCGCAGTACAACTACTATATTTAAACTGCTGAATCATGACTATTGAAAAAGATCCGATGGAAAGGGCAGAAAAAGAAATTGTATTGCTTAAACAACAAATAGATCGACTCGATGAGAAACGTTTTGATCTGGATGCATGGAAAAACAGAACCCTCCTTTTCCTTGAAAGAATTTATGGTAATGATAGTCCAAAAATAAAAATGATAAATGAACTTCATTACGATTATTCGAGTTGGAACTTACGAGACACAGCTGCAGGAGGATCTCCAAAAGATAAAGATCCTGTACGGATAAGGGCCAAAGATATACTTGAAGCTACAATTACAGAAATTGAAATGCTGGGATTGCCAAAAGAAAAAGAAGATCAGTTTAAGCTTAAAGAACTACTTGAAGATGAATTAACCGGAAAGCAAATGAAAGAGCTTAAACACTTGCTGAAATCAGATAAAACCGATAAGACAAATGAAATAAAATCAATCCTCAGCCAATTGCCACAAGATAAATTAGTCACAATAATGGCCAACCTGCTTACATCTTAACATGACCGGTATGGCTGATACAACAGTTGGAATTGTAATTTTAAACTGGAACGGGAAAAAATTATTTGATACTTTTCTTCCTTCTGTTATAAAAAATTCAAATATCCCGGGAGTTGAAATTTATGTTGCAGATAATGGCTCAACTGATGAATCTGTTTGCCATCTGATTGACAAATATCCGCAAATTAAACTAATCTTATTGCAAAAAAACTATGGCTTTGCTGAAGGCTATAATCAGGCACTTAAATATGTTGATACTAAGTATTTTGTTTTGCTTAATTCTGATGTAGAACTTACTCCCAACTGGCTTCAGCCATGTCTGGATTTACTGGAAAAAGATGAAATGACTGCTGTAGTTCAACCTAAAATTCTAAGTTATAAAAAACCACATCAATTTGAATATGCAGGAGCAGCAGGAGGATTCATCGATAAATTTGGCTATCCTTTTTGCAGAGGTAGAATTCTTAACCGTACAGAACCGGATACTGGCCAATACAATAGCATCTCTCCTATTTTTTGGGCCAGTGGTGCCTGCATGGTTATTAAGGCTGAATTATACAAACAATCAGGAGGATTTGATGGAAGCTTTTGGGCACACATGGAGGAGATCGATCTTTGCTGGAGACTGAAAAACAGAGGATATAAAATATTATATCAACCTGACAGCAGCGTGTTTCATTTAGGGGGAGGCACTTTACCTTACAGCAGTCCACAAAAAACTTATCTAAACTTTCGAAACAATCTTTTCATGTTATTCAAAAACCTGTCGCACGATAAATTTTTGAACATCATAATTACACGTATTGCACTTGACTGGATTGCTGCAATAAAGTTTTTATTAGGTTTTTATTTTTCAGGATTTAAAGCTGTACTTAAAGCGCATGCCTCTTTTACTGCCAATATTCCACATCTGTTTATTAAGCGGCGTAAATTAAAAAAGTACCGGATTACGAATAAGCATCCTGAAATCTATCCAAAAAGTATCATGTGGAAATTTTATGTCCAGCAAAAAAGAAAATATTCAGAACTCAACTAAAACCATAAAAAGGATCGCATTAAAATATTTCGACCTGATTAAGATTCCATCAAAATCACCATTTATACTTTCCATAGTTTTTCTGTTTCGCATAACATTTATAACTTTGTAGCGATTTATGCAATGGGGGTGCCTTAATATAAGGGCTGAGATTATACCCACAGAACCTGATCCGGGTAATGCCGGCGAAGGGAAGGGCAACATGGGATTCGTCCCACTCCATTGGTTAGTAATTAACCAAAACTTCAAAAAAATGAAATGTATGATTTTATGGCTGCTCATGCAGCTGATGGGTATTGCAGCAATTGCGCAATACAGTTTGAATGGAAGAGTGACTTCTGAAGGCGAACCACTTCCCGGTGCCAGTATAATTCTTAATGGTACTCAATATGGTTTATCGTCAAAGAATGATGGTACATTTGAATTCAGAAACCTCAGAAAAGGAGAATATTTATTGAGTGTATCTTTTATAGGCTATGAAACAAAAGTGCGCAAAGTAACGGTTCCATCATCTAATGAAGTTAATATTGACCTTGAACCTTTAACTGTATTAACCAGTGAAGTTCTGGTATCGGCTACCCGGGCAGGAAATAAAACACCTGTTGCCTATACGAACATTACCGAAGAAGAAATCAACCGTCGTAATATGGGTCAGGATATTCCCTATTTACTTCAGTTAACTCCTTCTTTTGTTGCTACTTCAGATGCCGGTGCCGGTGTCGGTTATACTAATTTTCGAATAAGGGGGACGGATCTGAACAGGATTAATGTTACAGTTAATGGAATCCCATTAAACGATCCGGAATCACATGGTACCTGGTTTGTTGATCAACCTGATATTGCTTCCTCCCTTGAAAATGTACAGGTACAACGGGGAGTTGGTACATCTACCAATGGGGCTGCTGCTTTTGGTGCTACTATCGACCTGCAAACCAATTCACTTAATCCGGATGCCTATGCGGAGTATCATACAGCGGCAGGTTCATTCAACACGTTTAAACACTCTGTTCTGGCAGGATCAGGACTTTTAAATGACAAGTTTTCAGTTGATGCTCGTCTGTCTAAAATTAATTCTGATGGATATATAGACAGGGCCTTCTCTGATTTAAAATCATTTTTTCTTGCAACAGGATTCTATGGTGAAAATACAATCCTTAAGGCAAATATTTTTTCAAAAATACAAATGACCTATCAGGCATGGAACGGGGTTCCGTCAGTAAGGTTAAACAATGACCTGGAGGGTATGCAACGTTACGGGGAACATTGGTTATATACGCCCCAACAAACACTTGAAATGATCAATTCTGATAATCGTACATACAACCTGTACACCTACCTCAACCAAATCGATTATTATCAACAAGATCATTATCAACTCCATTTCTCACACAAATTTTCAGATAATCTAAATTTAAACCTTTCCGGTTTTTATATCAGAGGAAGAGGATATTATGAAAATTTCAAGGAAGATGAAGACCTAACTGATTATCAGTTGCCTATTATTACACTAGATACCGATACTATTGAATCAACGGACCTGGTTAATCGTAAATGGCTCGACAATCATTTTTATGGAACTACATTTTCAATCAATTACCACAAGAGAAAAAATGATTTGACTCTGGGAGGCGGATGGAACAATTATATTGGACATCATTATGGAAATATTATCTGGGGTCAATTTCTTGGCAATGCTGATCCTAATCATGAATGGTACCGCAACAAGGGGATAAAAAATGACATTAACCTGTTTGCCAAAAATAATTTCCAATTGTTTGAAAAACTTAATCTCTTTGCGGACCTTCAGTACCGCAAAATAAATTATGACATAAAAGGGATAGATGATGATTTACGAAATCTCGGTCAGGATCATCAATTCAATTTCTTTAATCCTAAATTTGGATTATTTTATCAACCTGCAGGTAATCATGAAGCATATTTGTCATTTGGAATAGCGAATCGAGAACCCAATCGTGCCGCATATGTTGATGCAAATCCTGAGGGTAAACAACCTGTATACGAAACACTGCATGACTGGGAAATGGGATATAATTATAAATCATCTTTTTTTTCAGGAAGTGTAAATATGTACTTCATGAATTACAAAAACCAACTCGTTCTTACCGGTGAAATTAATGATGTTGGAGCCCCAATCATGGCAAATGCTGATGATAGCTACAGGGCTGGTGTAGAATTACAATCAGGAATTGCAATTTCAAGGGACCTGCAATGGCATGTTAATGCTACTTTTAGCAGGAATAAAATCAAAAATTTTATTGAATATGTTGATAATTGGGATACAGGAAACCAGAATGCATTCGAATTAGGTACAACAGATATAGCATTCTCTCCTGAAGTAATTGCAAACAGTCAATTTCTTTTTAAACCTGTTTCTAACTTTAACATTGCTTTTATATCCTCGTATGTAGGCAAACAATTTATCGACAATACCTCCAATAATGAACGAAGTTTGGATGCTTATCTGGTAAATAATTTAAAGCTCGACTACACCTTCAGTTCAACCTACTTTGATGAACTGGTTCTGCATTTTCAAGTAAATAATATCTTTAATGAAATGTATGAAAACAATGCATGGGTGTATTCCTATATTCTGGGGGATGAACGTTTTATGATGGACGGATACTTTCCTCAGGCCGGAATTCATTTTATGGCAGGCTTAAATATTAAATTTTAAATCTTAGCAGTTACAGATTGTTATAAATCTGTAACTGCTTAAATTTATAGTATAAATAAAATTTTTCTATTCAGGCAAATACCTACTCTATATTCATGTATCCTTCAATCTCTACCAATAAATCCTTCCTGCAGATGTCTGTAACCAAATAGATAATTGGTAAATTCTTAAATTCTAAATCAACTACCTGCTTCACTTCGGGATAAAACTTCCGGTTCTTTAAATATACTCTCGCTCCACCGGAGTTAAATGATCTAAATGCTTGGCATTCCTTCAATATTTCATCTTTAAAAAGGGCTTGAATATTAGCTATAGTATTTATAGTTTGTTCTATAACATCTCCCTGGCTGACAGTTTTCTCACCTTTAATAGATGCTGTTCCTGAAATCAGGAGCTGCTTTTTATGTTTCAGCTCCAGGTATCGTGCACGTTCAAATTTAGGAGTCAATTTTACTTCACATGATTGGTCCAAAGATGCGTGACTATAACAATGTGCTGCGACCTGTAAGGGATTATCGACCGGAAGGCTAATGATATCAGGTGACTTTATAGCTAAGAATTCAATTTGTACGCCTCCAAAATAAGTTCCAATACCTGTTGCCGCCGGATATCCATGGTCTTTAAAAGAGTTGTTATAGAAAACTGATCGTATATTATTAAACTGCTGATATCGCTGCATTCGGTTATCACATCCTAAAATATTCTCAATATAGTTCCATTGCCTCATTACATTATTCATTTCAAAACCTACCAATTTGAGAAGTCCTTTCATTACGGTAAATGCACAATGAGAATTTTTATGACAGCTACCAAAATCACTGGACTGCACCTGGCCTACAACTACTGACACATCCTCTTTTTGAAATAATAAAGCAGTTCCCTGATCAGCAACAATCAATTTCTGATTCCATATCTTATCATCAAAATAATGTACTTCTGCTAGAATATTGCCGTTAGCAGGACATTGTGCAATAACGTTACATAGAACAGGTGAAGAAAAATAATTTAAAACCTCTTTCTCGAGCAACTGTTTAATAGATTGATAATTTCCGGCTGAATTTACATCTACAAAAAAGTTCACTTTGTAAATTTGAGACTGCGAATTATTTTTAAGTTGGTCTAAACAGTCTGCCAACTGTTCATTAAAAGTAATTGAAAATTGAGAGGGTAATAAACAATAACTCCCTCCATCCAGAATAAACATGATATGATTCTTTAATCGGTTTTTGCGTATTGTTTAGGAAATAACATCAATAACCTCCATCCACTTTTGATCCGTTTAAAACAGCTTCAGTAGAGCCAATGCCCAAACGATCAGCTCCCTGTTCGAGAAATGCCACTGCATCTTCCCATGAACGGATTCCACCTGATGCTTTAATTTTCATTTTATCACCTACCGTCTTAACCATCACATCTATCACTTCAGGAGTCGCTTTCCCAGGCCCAAAACCGGTAGAGGTCTTTACAAAATCAGCTCCTGCCATCCATGTAAGCTCACAAGCTTTAGCAACCTGATCGAGGGTAAGCAGACCACTTTCCTGGATGACTTTTACAAGTACTTGATGATTATGTGCCACGTCTACCACAGCCTTTATATCCTCAACCACATAATGGTAATCTTCGCCCATAAAGCGGCCAATATTCATTACCATATCTATTTCGTC
>DASRQG010000139.1:0-2169 GCA_035645995.1 Mariniphaga sp.
GATCCTCTCAGACGGAGCTATCGGGCAGATGATGGAAAAAGTTGAACTGTCGGATTTTAAGCCCCGATGGACAAACGATGAAATAGTAGATAAATGTGCTAGCTGGGCGAGTATAGGTAAGCCGGCTACGCGCGATAGAAATGTAGTTACCTCTCTTGAACTGGACTCTTTAAAGATGGAATCCAATAATCACAGGTTTCAGGAAAAGTACAGAGCGATGGAAGCCAACGAACAGCGCTATGAAGCCATTGAATGTGATGATGCAGATTACATCCTGGTAGCCTTTGGAACTTCAGCACGTGTTTGTCAGAAAGCCGTGGAGATCGCCAGGGCCAAAGGCATTAAAGTTGGTTTACTAAGGCCAATAACTTTATTCCCTTTTCCAAAAAAGGCGGTTGGAGAGTTGGCTCACAGGGTAAAGGGGTTTTTATCTGTTGAAATGAATGCGGGTCAAATGACAGAAGATATTAAACTTGCTGCCTACGAAGCAGGTGTCATTCGACCGGTTGATTATTTTGGCCGGATGGGAGGAATCATTCCTTCTCCGGGAGAGGTTGTTAATGCACTCGAACAAAAATTATTGCAGGAGGTACTATAATGGAAATAAATGATATTGTAAAACCTGAAAACCTGGTGTATGGTAAGTCGAAATTGCTCACAGATACGACCATGCATTATTGTCCCGGATGTACTCATGGAGTAGTGCATAAACTGATTGCAGAGCTGATTGAAGAGCTGGGCCTTCAGGAGAAAACTGTGGGGGTTGCACCGGTAGGCTGTGCTGTATTTGCATATAACTACATCGACATCGATTGGCAGGAAGCTGCTCATGGCAGGGCTCCTGCTGTTGCTACCGGAATTTCAAGACTTAACCCCGACAAGTTTGTATTCACCTACCAGGGTGACGGTGATTTGGCTTCTATTGGTGCAGGCGAAATCCTTCATGCTTGTAACAGGGGAGAAAACATACTGGTGATATTTATCAATAATGGGATCTATGGAATGACCGGAGGACAGATGGCTCCAACAACGCTGGAAAATATGATAACTTCAACCACTCCTTATGGAAGAAATGTGGAGCGTAACGGTTATCCGGTTAAAATGACCGAACTGGTAGCTCAATTACCAGGCACTTCATATGTGACACGTCAATCAGCCCAATCTGCATCTGCAGTACGAAGATGTAAACGCGCAATAAAAAAGGGGATATTGAATGTACTCCAAAAGAAAGGTACTTCATTTATTGAAGTTGTTTCGACATGTAATTCCGGTTGGAAAATGACTCCTGTCCAGGCAAATAAATGGATGGAGGAAAACATGTTCCCATACTTTACACCGGGTGATATTAAAGATGGTGAAAAAGGCAAACCGGTTTCAGAAAATTAAAACTTAAAATTATGACAGAAGAATTGATTATAGCCGGTTTTGGCGGACAGGGAGTACTTTCAATGGGGAAAATCCTTGCCTATTCCGGAATCATGGAAGACAAAGAAGTTACCTGGTTCCCGTCTTATGGCCCTGAAATGAGAGGAGGTACAGCAAATGTAACTGTGATTGTAAGTGATACTCGCATTAGTTCTCCGGTTTTACATGAATATGATACAGCCATCATTTTAAATCAGCAGAGTCTTGAAAAATTTGAAAAAGCTGTTAAACCGGGTGGCGTTCTTATTTATGATCCGAATGGAATTACAATTCCACCTACCCGTAAAGATATTAATATCTACCGGGTAGAAGGCACCAAAGCTGCAGTTGAAATGGGTAATCCAAAAGTTTTTAACATGATTGTCTTTGGAAGCTACCTGAAAATAAAGCCGATCATTAGCCTTACCAATGTAGAACGTGGCCTCGAAAAATCACTTCCTGAACGATACCACAAGTTAATTCCGTTGAATCTGCAAGCCATTCAAAAAGGTAAAGAGATTGTTGAATTTGTAAAGGAGCTGTAGGCTACAACTCCTTTACAAATTCTTTTAACCATTCACGTAATGGTTCACCAACCTCCTCATGGTTCAAACCGTAAATAATATTGGTTTTTAGAAAATCCAGCTTGTTTCCTATATCGTAACGCTTACCTTTAAAACGCAATCCATACATAGCATATTTTTTCACCATGTCTCGCATAGCATCCGTTAACTGGATTTCATTGTTTTTGCCGGGTTTTAACTT
>DASRQG010000140.1:0-10552 GCA_035645995.1 Mariniphaga sp.
ATGGGAATATCCTGCTATAGTAATCAGTTCAAGCATGTTGTTATCTGTTCCGGAATTAATAAAATCCTGATACATTGCATCCGATATTTCCAAAGGAACTAGTTCATCATCAGCACTGTGGATAAGACGGGTTGGTGTTGAGACGGGCCATGCTTCAACACTGTTATTATCAAGTGCCTGAAATATTGGGGTAAATAGAGGATCAGTAGTTCTGTTAACAAGAAAGTTGTCCTGAAACAATTCAGGAATAGATGTAGAAAGCTGTTCATTTATTTCTTCACCTGATAAAGAACCATTATATAAACCTGGTATTTGAGAATTATAAGGTGCATTAAAAACAGCTTCGAGTGGTGTGTCAAATTCATTTAATTTAGTAAAGCTGTCAAATACATATCCTAAAAAATAAGGCATGGGATACGTGGGTTGACTCAATATATATTCGCTTACAAGATTCAAATTATAAGGGCCTGCACCTGGGGCACTGGCAATCAGATTAAATTCGTTTGAGAAGTTGTGCTCTATTTCTTTTTGCACCTGAAGCGTTGCCCAGCCTCCTAATGAGTAGCCGGTCAGATATAGGTCATCATTTGTTTCAAAACCCTGTAGTTTTCCCAGTTCTTCAACTGCCCGAAGCATATCAATAACTACAGGAATTGTGGAATTTTTATGAAGGTAAGGATGAAACATATCATCAGTCTCTCCAAAACCCAAATAGTCAGGCATTGCTACGATAAAACCTGTAGATGCAACTGATTGCAGCATAAGATATAAATCCCTGTCGATGTTTACTGATGGTGCATCACTATGGAGTGTGTTCGTGCCATTTTGATAACTTAAAAGTGGGAAAATTCCCTCTCCCAGAGGTGCGCTAACCATGCCGGATGCAATGACAGGCTCTCCGTTGAAGGTTGTCCTGTAGGTAATCCGGTAGATACGAATTCCATGATCTACTTTATCACTTACTGCTTGTAGTTGGGGGTATTCATCAGCATATAAATCATAAATTGTTCTAATCATTACAGGCAGCAACGACCGCTCAAGTTCATAACGTACCAGATATTTAAGTTCCGGTTCAGTATCGTCATCATTAAAATTATCACGGCATGAGTGACTGGCAAGTAATAATATTATTGCTAATAAAATGAATGGGAATTTATTTGTTTTCATGGAGATACTTTTGAGAACAGGACAAATGAAGGTTTACAATTGTTCAAGCATATATATCCTTAACAATTATATTCCAATAACTTTTACAATTCCTGAGTAGATAGACTTCCACCAGAAATTGATAATCGACCGGCTTTCATCTCTTTCATAATCAATTTCTTCTTTCTGAATATTTCTGTCAATCTGATTTTGTGAATTAATCTTTAGGTTATTTGCAAGGAATGAAGCCATTCTTGCTTTATGGATTTCTTCGTTGCTGTAATCAAGAAGTGCAATTTTTAATCCATTATATGCTACATCTAATTCACCATTAGCATGATTACCATTGAAGTCGATATTAAAGTTAATTTCCTGGAGCCGGCCTTCCTCTATTGCAACCGGTGCAGATTTCATGATTATAGAATTTAGATTACGTAGATCCATCTCACCTAATGAACCCACTACTGAATGTTCATACGCCGGACTATTTAAATCGAATTCAAACCGGGCTTTTAGTAAACCTTCTTTTTGTAGCAATGCCTGAGCTTCCAGAATAAATATTCCAGTATTCCTGATTTCCTCACTTATGTTGGTTAGTCTACCCCCTTTGAACTTAAGATTTGAAAAATCAATGTAACCCGGATCATCAAAAATCGGAAGTAATTCAGCATAGTGAATTGATGAAGGCATCAGTTGAATGGAATCAAAAATAAAGGGCTGTTTTAAGTTTTTTATCAGATTCTGAGGCCAATCAGGTCGTTGATTATGGTTGAAAGGGTAGCGCTTGTTTCTGTATATCTCAACTTTTGAAGGGCCAATCACCAAAGCACGGGCATCTATTATGTTATCTTGTAACCATCTTCTTTCATTAATGCCCGATAATTTGATATATTCGATATTTGCTTGTACAACATCAGTCTGGTATCCATTTTTTGATGGGAAGTTTTTTCGATCCTGTAATGGAGTGATACCAAGGTTTTTTAAGGTGACACTATTATTGACTGATTCATAAACTAATGATTCTGCCGAAAATTCATATAAGTTATCCTTGCCAGAGGTTAAAAGTGATGTTGTGGCCACAGTGAAAGACTGCGAATTTAATAAGTTGTTGGGAGGTTGGTTTTCACTTAACAGGATATTATTAAAAGACAAGCTTACCTGATTGTTGATTAAAGGTTTTTGTAACCATTTTAGATTAAGATGCGCATCTTTGATATCCAAATTCTCAACTTGTATTGAATTAACCAGATGCTCTACATAAGGATACAGGTCAAGTGTTTGCAGGAATTCAAGGGAATCGTTCTGTGGTTTCGCATTAATTGAAATTGAAATTTCAGGATTGGATGTTACTATGTCTGAAAATATAAAGTTGTTATGTTTTAACGCCTCATTAAAATCAAAAGCATTGAATTTAATGGATGGAGCTTTAATTATGAATCTATTCTTTTTGTTGTCAGTTATATAGGGCACAATACTCAGATCCTCTACATCGAGCAGTTGTTTATTCTTATTAAAGGTTATCCTGTTAATATGTAAATTGTGAATGTTATCGGCCGGTAATTTAAAATTGTTTATAGTCAAATCTATATTTGAACTACTTAGTTGAATCTGTTGTTCCTGGTCTTTTTCTATTTTTAAACCAGGAACCGAAAGATCAAAGAAAAAATTAGCCATAGCATGATGTTGAATGTTTTCTTTTCGAAACGTAACTGCCTCACCATCTGTTACTTTAAATTCCGATATTTTAAGTGATTCAATAAAGGAAGGCATGGGCATACTAAAATTTCTTAAATCTAATCCTTTAGTTTTTTCTACCTGAGTATAAATTTGGAATTGTGGCCTTATCAGTTCTACAGTACTTATTTCTGGTTCTTGTGAATAATAAGCTTTATCAAAGTCAAAATCAAGGATACTAATTTCCGGAATAGTTACCTGCCAGGTTGTAGTCAGATCAAGATACTTATCAGATGTTATTAATGGAAATAAATGTGCGTTTTTTATACTGATACTTGACTCTGATGACGATAGAGTTATTTCATTCCCTTTTAAAACATGAACATCATCAGAAAGCTCAAATTCCTGATCCTTTATTGTAAGTTCAAAATTATCAGAATAAAATAACTTTTTTTTATGTACCTCATTTTCATCTAATTTAAAATTCATAAGTGAGGCTGAAAACTCATTGTCAAAAGTTGTGGTACGTCCTTTCTTAGTATGGTTAATCCATGTAAGCAGCCCGTTATTAATTCTGAATTTTTTTATGTTTATATCTTCAACATAACTGAAAATCAAAGTATAAATCTCTGACAGTTCAGGCCGTTCATTTTCATTTTTTAGCTGACTGAGATTTTCGAAATAAATTTGGGGCTGGTTTATATTAAAATTTTCAATTCGGATTTGTTGATTTAAAAATGCATTATTTAAATCAACACTTTGCAAGGTTATTTGAGGGACTACAACTCTATACATCTCCGAATGTCCGGCGTTAATCAGATCTTTAATACTTACATTTTGTTCTACCGGGTGGAGATTTAAATTGTTAATTTGAATTTTATCACTATAGCTGGAGATAGCAATTGTATCAACTTCAAGTTTATGAAAGTCATCGATCAGCCGCATGCTGTAATTATTAAAGACAAGATCAAAATTAGAAGCATAAAAAAAATTGCTACTTTCCTGCACACTGGTTGAGTCGATGCTAAATTCAGAAAGGTTAAAGTTGAGGCTGGTTTCAAAATACCCTCTAACTTCCTCATTGTAACTGTTTTGAATGTTAAGCTTGCCATCTGCTAAAATAACGCTACCAGAATAGACTCCTTGAAGATAATCGGTTACAAGATCAAATAACAACCTGTTGCTTATCTTTTTCTGCTTTTTCTTCTTTTCAAGCTTGTAGAGCAAGTGTACATCAGGCTCTATAACCTCAATGCCTGACACAGGAAGTATGCGTTGGTGATATAATTGTTTGAAATCAACCTCTTTAATATTTAAGGCAGTACATTCTATGCGTATTTCATTTCTGATGTCGTTATTTAATGTAATTTCAGGATAAATGTTAATATGTTCCGCATTTAGTTTATTAGAATATGTAGATGCAAATAAAGATCCTGCCTTGAAATGATGCAGGTTGTCTTCCAGTTTAAGATGATAACCCTGAACGTGCATTTCAAGATCATTAGAATGAAAAAGCTTTTCCCGATCTAAATAGGAGCCGGAATCAAGTTCAAAGCCATTCAGAACAATGTTTATTGATTGAAACTGCTGGCGGTAATTTTGTATGTCGGGCTGATTGAAAATTTCAAGTTTTGCCTCCTGCAAGTAGAAGCTATCCACCTCAAGTTTAGTGAATTGTGTTTTTATAAGGGAATATAGATCTAACTCATCAATTTCTTCAATGACAATATTTCGGGTAGTTTTTTTTTGATAAAATTTAATTTGTGGATCAATAAAATGTAAGTTACCTATCTTCAAAGAATCACTTAACGCAAAATGTGTAATACTCTTACTTTTTAAATATACTTTCGGAACATAAACATCGAACAAATTTTTAGTTTCATCTAATGAATAAGGCTTCAGGTTAAATCCGTGTACACTTATATCGGTTGTTTTTAGAGAATAAAAAAGTGTATCAATAGTAAGTATATGTAGACTATCTCCCATATCATTCCTGAAATCATTTAACTGAACCAGTATATCCTCAGTCTCAAATAAACGGTTGTTTTGTTCTGCCATTATTGAACTGGCCGTGAAACCAAGTATGTTAACTGCTACTTTCTCTGCTTTAGAAATAAATCCGGAATCGCCTGCAGTACTGTAAAAACCAAAATTTGCTTCTTCCAATTCAATTTCATCAATTGCTATTTTCTCTATAAAACCTATAAGTGGCCATAGACTTTCGCTGACGTTTGAAGGAATCTGCAATGAGTCTAACTGTAAAAGTTTCTCCCCGGCAAATTTTACTTCCGGACGTTTTATGATTACTTTTTTTCCCGCAAGAGTCTTTTCCGTTAACAACCGAAACAACTTGAGTCCTTCAAACTTTAATTCTGAAGCACTAAAATGATACATGATCTCCTTTGAAGATTCATCACTATCTGAGAAATAATTTTCAGGAACCAGATTTAACCCATTTATGCTAATTGTGAGTGGAAAGAAGCTTCGTTCTACTTCTTCTATAGATAACTTATACTTTCCACCTGACTGAATGGTCGTATATTCCGACAAGCGACCGGATATATATGATGGAATCCAAACCCATATTAAAACAATTCCTACTATAAGAATTGATAGTAAAATTGGTGTCAACCAGATTCTTATCTTTTGTATGGAAGGTCGTTCAGTCATTTGGTAAAAATGGTAAAAATAAATTAATCCACGGTGAGGAAACCCATGCTCTTTCTACATGATGTTAGTTTTTTTTAAACCTGACTAACAGCTGTAACTAGTTTAAAATGTTTATTTTTGAATTAGTTAGCATGTGGAAATATTTGAAAGGAAATTTTAATGAATTAAAAAATTTATTACTGGGTTTATGTTGTATGTATTATTTATTGGATTAATAGCAGGAGCTATAGCAGGTCTAATTGTAAGAGGTGAAGGTTTTGGTTGTCTGCTAAATATTATTGTAGGTATTGCAGGAGCATGGATTGGACACTGGTTATTGCCCAAGTTGGGTATATTTATCTATGGTGGTTTTTGGGGGAACCTTCTTACTGCAGTTATTGGAGCTGTTGTTCTATTAGTGTTATTAGGAATTATCAGAAAGCTGGCTAATTAGCTTTTAATAATTAAATAAGAATGTTTGTTTTTAAGAGTAGAATTCTGTTCTCCTTTATATTTATGCATTTTATTTAAGATCAGTTGTGTATTGATAGCTTCTGGTTTACATTATTTTTTTCCTTTCAGGCTTGAGATTCTTTAGCCATTGATTTACTATATGTTCATTATTTTTTAGCCAATTTCTGACTCCAATTAAAGGATCATCATTTAACTGTATCTGAAATACCAATTCATTTAGTTGATTCTTACTTAGCTGCATTCGCTCGAACAAGCGTACTGCCCGTGGATGAATTTTGTCTATTGCCTCATAACCTATTGTATAAATATTTTCTTGTGCTCCAAAGGTAAATTCAGGATCTTCAAGAAATCGCGCTTCATATCGGGCAAATATCCAATGAGGAGCCCAGCCGGTAATAACAATTTCTTTTCTTCTTTTGATTGAATCTTCGAACTGGCTAATCATTTCTTCCTCTGAAAGCACAAGTAGTTGGGTGTCAAGATTATTTATTTCCAGTGCTTTTTTTGCTTTCAACATCACTCCTGCTCCTTCATCTATTCCTACAATTGGGTAAGAATAAGAATTTAAATCGGTAATTGATTTTAGCCTGCTGTATTCCGGAACAACAAACCCGGTTCTGGCATCCGAAAAGATAATTCCAATTGTTTCAATTTTGCCTTCATGTTCATCTAAATACACTTTGTGTGTTTCCGGTAGCCATGCATCAACAAAAAAATCTGCTTTTTTTTCTGCTATATCATTATATGCGCTGGCTATATCGGTTAATTTTATTTCTACAGTAAATCCCATCTCCTCTTCCAGAAGTATTTTTGAAAGGTATGTTAATCCAATGCTTTCTGACCAATCGGTGTAAACAAGCCTAATATTATTACTATCATCATCGGATGGAACTGTATTGCAAGAGAATAACAATAACAGGGCTAAAAACAAGTAATTCCATTTATATATTGATATCTTCTTCATGTTAAAAGGTTTTAATCAAATAAAAATTTAAGAAATCCTACATTTTGTTTTCGGTCTTTCACAAGAAGCACAGGAATATTTTTTTCTGTAGAAGCTAATTTATCTGATGTGTTATCAACAATTACATCAGCAAGTTCCGATTTGATTTTAGAACCAATGAAGATAATATCAGCACCTATTGCCAAAGCCTGTCGATATAGGATATGAGCCTCATCGTTCTCAGGTTCCAACGATACAGAAAAAGGTATATCTACATCGCCATAATCATACTTTTTTTTGAATTTCAAGAATTCCTTTTGACTATGTTTTTCAATTTGCTCCATCAGTTTTTTATCCTCTGTCGGAGAACTTTGTGGAAAATATTTCAGTGGAAGTTTATAAACATGATGACAAGAAATTTTTATATTAAATAATTTCTTTAAACTTAATGCCATTTTTAAAGCAAGAGCACTTATTTTTGAAAAATCCATTCTCACCAGTACATGTTTCAGGTCAGATTGTGTCGTTTCACTGATCAGTAGAACAGATGAAGGTATTATTCCCAACACTTTTCTTACAATTCCTCCTCTTCCTTCAAATCCTATCTTCTTCCCCATTAGTGTTAATGTTACATTTTTTGCACGTGCATAACGGATGATATTATCAGTTGTCGATCCTTCGGCAACTTCAATGATACTGTTGGTGGTATCATGACCCGTAAAGAGTTGATTGACTTTCTCTTGAAGTTCTTCTTTTACAACATCCTGTATGGGTTGGTCGAGATGTGGAAATGATTGGATTAATTCCGAGGGAATATCATATGAAGCCATTACATGTAGAAAAGTTATCTTTTGTGGGTTAAATAGCTTTACCAAATAGTTTCCATAACAAATAAGGGCATCATCCATATCTGTCAAATCAAGGCAAACTAATATATGTTCAATTTGTGTCATTGTGTAATTCTTTAATTTATGCAATTACATTATTTATTTCTTTTCACTCCTGGTTTTGATTTGCTCTCTGCGTTGAAGCATTTTTGCCAGAGTGTCCAGATATTGTTTACGCTCAGCTTCTATTTGAGTTTCTACTAAACCGGAATGTTCTTCTTTAAGTCCCTTCAACAGGCTCCAAATCATTATTATTAATAGAAAAGCGAATGGGAGCCCGGTTGAAATGGAAGCTGTTTGTAGAGCACCAAGTCCTCCTCCTATGAGCAATACTGCTGCTACTGCTCCTTCTGCTATGGCCCAAAATATACGCTGGGCTACCGGGGCATCCAATTTACCACCGGCAGTGAGAGAATCAACTACAAGTGATCCTGAATCGGAAGAGGTAACAAAAAAGCTGATAACCAGTACAATGTTTACAAACGAGGTGATAGTCGATAAAGGAAAATGTTCAAGTAGTACATAAAGGGAAGTAGCAATATTATTGGTGACGGCATTTGCAATATCGGCTAATTCGTTTATTTCTAAGAACATAGCACTTCCCCCAAAAGCCGATAACCATAAAAATGTAATCAAGGAGGGGACTATAAGAACTCCAAGAACAAATTCTTTAAGTGTGCGACCCCTGCTGATTCGTGCAATAAACATACCTACAAATGGAGACCAGCTTACCCACCATGCCCAATAGAAAACTGTCCAGTCACTTTGCCAATCGGATTGCATATATGTCTCTGTCCACGACGATAAACCGAAAAAATCCTGAATATAGCCACCTGTATTTTGTATATATGAATTCATTATAAAGACTGTAGGCCCTACAAAAAGCATAAATAACAAAAAAAAGACAGCCAGAACCATGTTTAGTTGACTTAATCGTCTTACACCGCTGCTTAAACCGGCAACCACCGATCCTGTTGCCATTAGAGTAATTACGATAATTAAAATTACCTGAGTTGTTGTTGTGTCGGAAAGTTTAAATAGATGAGCCATTCCGGCACTTACTTGTTGAACTCCCAATCCTAATGAAGTAGCAAGCCCAAACAAAGTAGCTACTACTGCCAAAACATTGATGGTTTTGCCCCAGAGACCAAATATTCTTTTCCCCAATGATAAAATACAGAACTAATAGTAAGAGGTAATTTCTTGTTGAAAGCAAAAAAAGCAAGTGCCATGCCAACAAGAGCATAGACACCCCAGGCATGTAACCCCCAATGTAAAAATGTTATTTGCATCGATTGCCTTGCAGCTTCTATTGATCGGGCTTCGGCATTAGGTGGATTTATAAAATGATTAATGGGTTCGCCAACACTCCAAAATAGAATTCCAATTCCCATTCCTGCACTAAAGAGCATAGCAAACCACGTCATTGTGGAAAATTCAGGCTTGCTTTTAGCACCTCCCAACCTTATCGCTCCATATTTACTGAAAGCAATATATAAAACAAAAAAGAGAAAAATATTTACTGATAAAATAAAAAACCATCCTCCATAACTCGAAATATTTTTTTGGATAGATGCAAATACTTGCTCCATTGGTTCTCCTATAACCAATGTTATTGTAATGAAGGCGATAATTAGTAGTGCAGCAGGCCAAAATACCGGTGCATCAACATCAAAGTATTTTTTACCTATCTGTTTCTTTTTAGATGAATTCGATGGATTAATTTGTTCTGTTTTCATAGATTCTAATATTTTTATTATGCTATCCCAATATTAATCCTGCTGCCATCTTTGTTTCTTTCATCTAGTTAATATTAGTATTATCTTTTTTGCACGTGATTGACAAAAGAATTCAAAAGGATATCTTGTCGGTTCAGATTAAAACAATAAACGCTGCATATTTCAAATATTACTTGTTATGAAACAATGATAGGTATTTGAACAGAAAAAAATTGTTATAATAGATGTTTCACAATCAAGAGGTGCCTGCTTATGCTTTTTGTGTTATGTATTATTTAATATTGATCTAACAATATTGAATATTTTTTACATTAATAAGGTGAAACGTCTTAAATTAAATATTGTTTGGATTAAATTCACAATATTCAAATTTCATTAGGTGGTTGACATCATGTTGATTGATCATTTTATGATCATAGATCAATTATTGATGCATGATAATATGTTTTTTGAAAAATAGAGTCTGAAACACCCCACGAGATAACATGAAAAAGATCATTGCAAGCCATAAAGCATGATTTTCCCAATAGGGGCTTAATAAATAATATACAGGTATAAAAACCAGGAATGCTGAAACAAGCAGCGTATTTCTCATGGCAGCCGATGCTGTGGTTCCAATATAAATTCCATCCCAGATAAAAGAACTAAAACTTGCCAAAGGTATGAATATAACCCAAATAATGTATGGTTGAGCCTGTGCAATAACTTCCTGCTGAGATGTCAGAAGCCGTAATATATAATTGATGCCTGTCCCATATACAAAAGTAAATATTAATGCCATCCCTATTCCCCAAAGGAAAAGCAGTTTTACTACCTCTATTAATTTATTTTTCTGCCTGGCGCCAAAAAATTTGCCGGCTAAAGCTTCACCTGCATAAGCAAATCCATCTATAAAAAATGAAAAAAACATGAGCATTTGAATTAGCAGTGAATTCACCGCCAGAATTGTATCATTAGTGCTTGCTGATTCGGAGGTAAAAAACGTGAATACTAATATGATGCAAAAACTCCTGATAAATATGTCGGTGTTGACACTGAAA
>DASRQG010000141.1:0-10950 GCA_035645995.1 Mariniphaga sp.
AACAGATTCAAAAGCTGAACAGGGTGGTTTGGTTGGGGCTTTTTTTATGGCTCTGACTACAGTTATTGTATCTTTTTCATGTACCGGGCCATTTATTGGGGCTCTCATAATTGAAGCAGTACAGGTTGGTGGTATGCGTCCTCTAATAGGAATGTCCTTCTTCGGATTGGCTTTTGCTGCTCCATTTACATTGCTGGCAATTTTTCCGTCGGCCTTGAAGAAACTTCCAAAATCAGGCGGATGGTTAAATTCCATAAAGGTTGTTTTTGCTTTTATCTTACTTGCATTTGGCTTAAAATTCTTAAGCAACATTGATCAGGTATATGGCTTGAATTTCATAAGCAGGGATGCATTCATCGCAATTTGGATGGTATTGTTTTTCTTTCTCGGGCTTTATTTGATGGGCAAAATAAAGTTTTCTCATGATGCCGAAGTTACACATATAGGTGTTGGTCGATTACTGTTATCAGTAGCAACTTTTTCATTTGTAATATATCTTTTCACAGGATTATTGGGAGCACCATTGAGTTCGGTTTCTTCCCTTCTTCCACCACAGAAATCAACACCCGCATTATATTCATCCGGTACAAATACCGGTACTGTAAACTTTGAACCTACAGAACTTTGCGGGCCGGCTAAATATGCCGATAAACTTCATCTTCCACATGGATTGTCAGGTTACTTTGATTATGAACAGGGGATGGCTTGTGCCAGGGAACAAAATAAACCAGTTTTCCTTGTTTTCAAAGGACATGCTTGTGCCAATTGTAAGAAGATGGAGAATAGTGTTTGGACGGACCAACGAGCACTAAAAATGCTTGCAGAGGACTATGTTGTAATCGCTTTATATACAGATGACCGTACTACCTTGCCTGAAGGTGAATGGATAACTTCGGAAGTTGATGGGAAATTAAAGAAAACCATGGGTGCTAAGAATCTGGATTTTCAAATTCAACAATACGCAACAAATAGTATCCCATTTCATGTTGTGATTAAATCAGACGGCACAGAACAAAAAATGGGTGTCACATACGATAATAATGAATTTGTCTCATTCCTTGAAAACGGATTATAAAGATCCGGTATGATTGCGGCATTTGACTTTTCGACTAATCAAAATTACCAATTTTTAACAAACTATTTGCCTTAGTCACCATTCATATTCAATAACTTTAAAAGCTATTGAGTAATTTGCCTAATTAGGAACTAATAAAAGTTTAAGTAGGAATATGAAAACTGATACTTATAACTGGTTATTTTGGAATGTTGATACTCAAATTGATTTCGTATACCCGCGTGGTAAGCTGTATGTGGAAGGTGCCGAGAATCTCAGGCCTAAATGGAAAGAATTAACTGAACTAGCCAGGGAAAAATCAATTCGGGTAGTCAATACAGCAGATTATCATTTTCCAAATTCTGCAGAGTTGGATGATTCACCTGATTTTATAAATACCTTTCCTGAGCACTGCATGGCAAACACCAGGGGGGCAGACTATATTCGGGAAACTGATCCTGAAGACCCGGCTATATTCAATTGGAACAAAGAATATCTGGTTACACCAGAGTTGTTCGATAGAAATAAATATAGAAATTTTATAATCAGGAAGGATGCATTTGATGTATTTGCTGGGAACCCCCATACTGAAACAATTGTAAAGCATTTAAATCCTGATGTGGTTGTGGTATACGGGGTAACAACAAACGTATGTGTAGATGCAGCTGTAAAGGGTTTAGCGAAGCGGAATAAAAAGATTTATGTTGTTGAAGATGCAATTAAAGAGCTTCCTAAAATACCTTTACCCTTTGAAGTTTGGCAAAAAAAAGGTGTTGATTTAATCACTGTTGAAGAATTAAAAAAACTTCTGTCATAGTATTTCTATGATGCTGTGTTATAAATGGTACCAGCTTACTGGTCTTTTGAAGCATCTATTTCTTCCCGGAATCGTTTCTCCAGCAGCTCACTTCTTTTAATGGTTCTTTTCAACCACATCAGCTTTACTTCCTCCTTTTCATCGTCAGAAAGTTTCCAGCTATTCTCAGGCATTAGTTTAAGCTGCTGTGTAAGCTGATAGAGAATAATAGCAGCTGAAACAGAAATGTTGAAACTTTCAGTAAAACCAACCATTGGGATTTTAAGATATTCATCAGCCACTTTTTTTATAGTACTGGAAATCCCATTCAGTTCTGATCCAAACACCAAAGCAGCCTTTCCCTTTGAAAGGTCAAAGTCGGGTAAGAGCCTATCATTTTTATGAGGAGTAGTTGCAATTATCCGGTACCCCTGTTCTTTTAGTTGAAGGATTGTATTCAGACTGTTGTGCTTTTGTCCGGTGTGTTCATGAATACTGAGCCATTTTGACGCTCCCATTGCAACTTCAGTATCAACGATGAAAGTGTTTCTGTTTTCTATTACATGTACATTTTGAATTCCGAAGCAGTCGCAGGTACGCAATACAGCACTTGCATTCTGCGGTTGAAATATATCTTCGAGCACCACAGTTAAATAAGAAGTCCTTTGTTTCAATATTTTCTCGAAAAGTTTATTCCTTTCGGGAGTTATATATTCTGCGAGGAAATCAATTAATTTTTTCTGCATCTTTTATTAATAAAAAAAAGGGAGCAATCAGGCTCCCTTCTAATTTTTTATGGCAATACAGTTTATGAAACTGAGTCAGCCAGTTCAGCACCTGCTTTGAATTTAACCACTTTTTTAGCAGGAATTTTAATTTCTTTTCCTGTTTGTGGATTTCTTCCTGTGCGGGCACCACGTTCGGTTACTGAAAAAGTTCCAAAACCTATCAAGGCAACCCTGTCACCACCTTTTAATGTTTCTGTGGTTGTGCTAATAAAAGCGTCTAATGCTTTCTTTGCATCTGCTTTGGTTAAGCCTGATCCAGCGGCCATTGCATCAATCAATTGTGCTTTGTTCATAAGCGAAAATATTAAATTATAATTAAAGTGTTTATTTTGAGATACATGTGTTTTTGTTTCATTATATAAAAATCATTTTTCTAAATTGCCTGATCTCTTAGAGCCTAATAATATCAATAGTTTCAGAGACCTGCATATAAACTAAAGCTAAATTCCGAATTAACTTTTAAAAAAGCAAACCCAAACCCGTTTTTTTTGAAGAATTCGAAATATTTTTCTTCCAGGGTTTTTTATAAACAAAAAAAATTCTACTTTTGTCGCGCCTGGAGAGATGGCAGAGTGGTCGATTGCGGCGGTCTTGAAAACCGTTGAACCGAGAGGTTCCGGGGGTTCGAATCCCTCTCTCTCCGCACTTGTTTTAAACGGGTGTAGCTCAGTTGGTAGAGCACTGGTCTCCAAAACCAGGTGTCGGGAGTTCGAGTCTCTCCTCCCGTGCATAAAAAAAGCTGCATTTATGCAGCTTTTTTTATTAAAAGGCCTGTAATTTATGCAGCTTCATATATCTCCCCTCAGCTTTTAATAAATCTTCATGCGTACCTTTCTCAACCAACTGCCCTTTATGAAGTACACATATCATATCTGCATTTTTTATGGTAGAAAGACGATGAGCTATCACCAATGATGTACGATTGCGCATTAATTTCTCCAATGCATCCTGTACCAAACGCTCCGATTCAGTATCGAGCGATGATGTTGCTTCATCTAAAATCAATATTGGCGGGTTCTTTAATACCGCACGGGCAATCGACAAACGTTGTTTTTGTCCTCCCGATAGTTTATCTCCCCTGTCACCAATAGTTGTATGGTAACCATTGTCACTGGTAATAATAAATTCATGTGCATTGGCTATTTTTGCTGCCTGAACCACTTCTTCCTCGGTAGCATGCTCCATCCCGAATGCTATATTGTTAAAAAATGAATCGTTGAATAAAATAGGTTCCTGGTTAACATACCCGATAAGATTACGTAGATCCTGCAGCTTTAATTGCCGTAAATCTATATTATTGATGGTTATCAAGCCGTCAGTAACATCATAGAAACGGGGCAGGAGATCAACCATGGTGGTTTTTCCACTTCCTGAACGGCCTACAAAAGCAATCGTTTGTCCTTTTTTAATTTCAAGAGAGATATTTTTTAATACTTTTTCTGAATTGTAGGCAAAGGATACATTGTCATAAACAATACTGGTATCAAAGCTATTGATTGATTGTGCCCCCGGAACTTCTTTTATACCCGAAGGGGTAGTTAGTATCTTGTCGATTCGTTCCATCGATGCCAGTCCTTTTTCTACACTATACAATGCTGTAGAAAATGCTTTTGCCGGATTAATGATGTTGTAGAAGAATACAAGATATCCTATAAATGTAGCAGCATCAAGAGAACTGCGTTCATTAAGTATCAGCTGTCCTCCATACCATAATACAACAATAATTATGGTAGTACCCAGAAACTCGCTCATTGGATGCGCTAAAAACCGTCTCCACATAAGCTGGTTCATGATATTAAAATAGTTCTCGTTTTCCTTCTCAAATCTGTTGATGGCCCGTTTTTCTGCATTGAATGCCTTTATAATTCTTAATCCTGAAAGGTCTTCTTCAATAATAGAGAGTATTTCTCCCATTTTATGTTGTCCTTTCCGGCTCTCCTTTTTCAAACTTTTACCTATCCTGCCAATTATGTATCCGGCAATAGGAAACATGACGAATACAAAGAGAGTAAGGCTCCAGCTCATATATAGCATTACTATAACCGAAACAAGAATAAGGATGGGGTTCTTTATCATCATGTCGAGAGAGTTCATTATAGAATTCTCTACCTCGGTAACATCACCTGTCATACGCGACATTATATCACCTTTTCGTTCATCTGAAAAGAATCCAAGTTGCAACCGTAGCACCTTTCGGTAAATTTTCGAACGGATATCCCTGACAACCCCATTTCGTATCACTACAATCATGTAATTTCCTAAATAATAGAAACCAACCTTTAGGAAAACGGTGATAATAATAAAGATACCTACAAAAATTAATGCATTCTCCTGACTGTATTTAATGATTACCTGGCTGATGTAGTAGTTGAATAACTGTTCTAAAGATGAAATATTTAATTCTACTACCGGTTTTGCAACTACCAACTCCTGTGTTCCAAATAATATTTTCAATGAAGGTATCAGCAACAGGAATGAAAAAGCTCCAAAAATTGCACTTAAAAAGTTAAATATAATGTTCCATACGAGCTTCCATCTATAAGGCGGGATAAAGCGTCGCAGAAGTTGAAGAAAATCTTTCATTTAGAATATTCCTGTATAATTTTGTGGTGTAATCTGTTTTAATTCCCTCTTTACCTCAGTTTCAATATTTAGATTATCAATAAACTCATGAATAACTTGTTTGTCTATCTTTTCGTTTTTTCGTGTTAGTTCCTTCAATGCTTCGTAAGGCTCCGGGAAAAATTCACGTCGTAGAATGGTCTGTATGGCTTCTGCAATTACTGCCCAATTATCCTCCAAATCTTTTTCCAATGCCTGCCTATTGAGCAGCAGTTTATCCAAACCCTTTAATGTAGCACTTATTGCTATCAGAGTATGACCGAAAGGTACACCGAAGAACCGGGTTACAGTAGAATCTGTCAGATCTCTTTGTAACCTCGAAACCGGAAGTTTTGATGATAATTGTTCAAAGCCTGAATTGGCAATCCCGATATTTCCTTCTGAATTCTCGAAATCTATCGGATTCACCTTATGTGGCATTGTAGAAGATCCTACTTCCCCTTTTTTAATTTTTTGCTTAAAGTAGTTCATTGAAATATACAACCACATGTCCCGGTCCAGATCCAGAATTATGGTGTTAATTCGTTTAATACAGTCGAAGATTGCCCCATAATTGTCATAATGAGCAATCTGGGTAGTATACTGCGATCGCTCCAATCCCAGTTTTTGTTTGCAAAAGTTGTTAGCAAACAATTGCCAGTCAACATTTGGATATGCAACAAGGTGTGCATTAAAATTGCCGGTTGCCCCGCCAAACTTAGCTTCACATGGCAAACTTTTCAACTGTTTTAGCTGACCTTGCAAACGCTCAATGAACACCTGAAGTTCCTTGCCTAGTTTCGTTGGTGAAGCCGGCTGTCCATGGGTTTTAGCCAGCATAGGCACATCATCCCAATCTGAGGCAAGCTGCGAAAGCTTATTGATAAGTTGCTGCAACATCGGAAAATATTCCTCCCTCAATGCATCAAGAAGTGACAATGGTATAGCTGTATTATTAGCATCCTGTGAAGTCAGGCCAAAATGAATAAATTCTTTGTATCTGCTTAATCCGGTTGCTTCAAATTTTTCTTTAATATAATATTCAACCGCCTTAACATCATGATTGGTAACAGCTTCTATTTCTTTTACTTTTTGGGCATCCTCGGGAGAAAACTGAATGTGAATTTCCCGTAGTTTGTCGATTTGCTCTTTTGAGATGTCTGATAGTTGTGGCAGCGGAAGTTCATGCAAAGCAATAAAATATTCAATTTCAACGAATACTCTGTATCTGATTAATGCATACTCGCTGAAATACCTCCATAAGTTCTTTATCTTACTGTTGTACCTGCCATCAACAGGCGAAATTGCCAATAAAGTGTTCTGATTCATTTTGTAACTTTAAATGTGGGCAAAGTTAGTAAATTCACCGGATTAGGTTTTTTTATCCTGCGCCATAATTTTTAATTCTATCTGGCAGATTATTTATAACTTCGCTGCACAACCTGTGTCTCAGATAAAATGATAATATGTGAAAAAATGACAATTAAAAGGTTTCTTATATTCAGCCTGTTAATAATAACACTACCGGGATTTCTATTCGCTCAAAATGAGGATTCTGATAAAAAGCTGGTTTACAAACTGAACATGATGAAGGAGATTACTCCGGGTATGTGGAGGCAGACGCAAAAAGCATTTTCTGCAGCTGATACATTGGGAGCCGATCTGATCCTTATTCACATGAATACCTATGGAGGTACAGTGCTTGATGCAGATTCAATCCGCACTAAAATTCTCAGAAGCAGGATACCCGTATATGTATTCATCGATAATAATGCAGCTTCAGCCGGAGCATTGATCTCGATCGCATGTGACAGTATTTATATGAGGTCGGGAGGTAGTATAGGTGCAGCAACAGTTGTTAATCAAACAGGCCAGGCTATGCCGGATAAGTACCAGAGCTATATGCGTTCTACTATGCGTGCCACAGCTGAGGCTAAAGGAAAGGTGCCTGTTGTTGAAGGCAATGATACAATATTCAACTGGCGTCGTGACCCACGAATTGCAGAAGCTATGGTCGATCCCTCGGTTTATATTGAAGGCGTGATTGATACCGGCAAGGTTCTCACTTTTACATCAGGGGAAGCTTTACAATTTGGTTATTGTGATGCTGTTGCCGAAAATGTTACAGAGGTGCTGCAACAAGCCGGTATCGAAAACTATGAGATGGTAGAGTATGTACCCAATTTTTTAGAAAGAATCATTGGCTTTCTGGTTCATCCTGTTGTTTCAGGATTATTGATTATGGCTATTATAGGAGGGATTTATTTTGAAATGCAAACACCCGGCATCGGATTTCCGCTGGCAGTGGCTGTAATTGCTGCCTTCTCTTATTTCGCTCCATTATATCTTGAAGGCTTGGCAGATAATTGGGAAATATTGGTTTTTATTGCCGGCGTGGTTTTAATTGGTCTCGAAATATTTGTAGTACCCGGTTTTGGATTTGTTGGGATCACGGGCATTGTATTTGTTTTTACCAGTCTCATTCTCAGTCTGGTTAATAATGTGCAGTTCGACTTTGGGTTTGTTAATATGAAAAACCTTGGGGTGGCTATCATGACTGTTGCTGTCGGATTGTTCGGTGGTTTTATCTTGTCACTATACCTTGGGAAACGAATCTTTTCATCCCACTCTGGTCCGTTCAGAGAATTCGCTTTAAACACAGTGCAGAATATTAGTGACGGCTATCTTAATGTAGATGCTTCTTTTCTCGCACTGAAGGGGAAAACCGGCAAAGCCCAGACAGTACTGCGTCCGGGAGGAAAAGTTATAATTGACGGTGAAGTATATGATGCCATGAGTCAAATAGGTTTTATTGACCGGGGAGAAGATATTGTTGTTGTGAAAGTAGGAACTGCACAGCTTTATGTGGATCGGCCTGAGCAGGGGTGATTTGGTTTAGTTGCTTTCAAACAAGCATTCCTTAATTTTGTTTCAATATTTCAGATGATTGAATAACCAGAATAATAGAATCATGGATAATACAAGAGAAATTGAAATAAAAGTAACCGGGATGTCTTGTTCTCATTGTGAAGCAACAGTAAAACGAAATCTGGAATCGATGGAAGGCATAACAAATGTTGAGGCTGATAGTCGCAATAGTGTGGTTAGGATTTCCGGTTCTAATATCGACCTTGAACAAGTTAAGAATACTGTAAATAAGTTGGGATATAAATTTGTTGGATAAAGAAAATACTGATTTACTGCTTCCATATCCATAAAGTAATTTTACTTCAGATACTTTAACAGGACAAACTTTTAAATAGCTGTGAAATTTTATAAAATTGGCTGTAAAAAGCTTTATGGGTTTTTACTTCAGGCAATGTATTGATTGATTTTATTCGATAACACTTCTGCTTTTAGAGGTTTGGTGATGAAATCGCTGCATCCGGCTTCAAGGGCTACCGATTTTATATTATCCATTGCATAGGCTGTTTGTGCTATTACAGGTACTGATTTATCAAGCTGCCTTATTTTTCTGGTGGCGGTTATTCCATCCATAACCGGCATTTGGATATCCATTAATACAAGCGCAATATCTTTATTCGATTCGTAAATTCTAACTGCCTCAGCACCGTTTTTTGCATGTATCAAATCATAATTTTTCGATTTTAAACAAGCTTTAATTACATTGAAGTTGTAATCATCATCTTCAGCAACTAAAATTGTTTTTTGAGTTAGTGGTTTTGTTGTTTGATCTTTACTTGATGATTTAAAGAAATTAAAACCTGCTAAAGAAAAAATATTCCCGCATACCGATTGTGAATCTTGATTAAAAAAATCAAAAAAATACCATTTTCCTGTAGAACTTTTCCACAACCTCCTAAAATGAACCGGTTCAAATCTTGTATGAAACCTCGCAATTTCAGATAATATGTTTCCCTGTTGTATAGTCATATCGTTCTGTTTTATTTCTCGGTATCTTTTTTTTGCAGGAATTATTATATATATAAAGCAAGATTCGGACCAAGTAGTTTTTTAAGTTAAATTAAATTTTTGCCAGTTTACTTATGGCTATTTTTCTGAAGGGAATAATCAAAGTATTCCATGGTAATTCTGTCAGCACCATCAGAATAAGTATGGAGGGGTCGAAATATACAGCAGCCAACACAATTGCCAATCCATTATTCCTATATGCCGAGACTACAGTTAATGCTATTTTATCTTTCATATTCTTTTTAAAACCAATGTAATAGCCAATTATGTGAAGAAGGATGAATACAGCATATAAAGCGGCTACCTGCCACAAAATTCTTAAAAAATCATTCAATATTATTTCCCTTTGTGAACCTATTACTGCAAATACCATTACAGTCAATATGAGGATATTGGTTGTGGTTATGAAATGATTATATTTAAGAATCACCAAACCTGCTCTTGATTTTACAATATGTGCAATTATCAATGGTAAAAGAATTATCAGAGTAAGGTCTTTAAATAACCACCAGGGATTTATGGATAGTTGGTTAGCATCAATCAACCAGAACAGCAAAGGTATGGTTATGGGAGCTAATAATGAAGTTAATACTACCAGAGATGCCGAAAGCGCCGGATTACCTTTTGCTATGTCAGTGAGGGCAGGCGACGCAATTGCAGCAGGCATCGAACAAAGTAACATTGTGCCTATGGCAAAATTCAGGTCCACAAATTTCAAGACAAAAAAAAACCTACAGGAACAACCAACATATTGATAAAGGTTATAAACAGGATCAGCTTATAGTTTATAGATCTGTGGAATAGTTGTTTAATTTCGATCTTTAAAAATACAAGAAAGAGCATAATCATTAGGAGTGGTTTCAGCAATGACATTAAAAATGGGCTGTCCATCCGAAAGATAAGGCCGGCTAATATACCGGCACTCAAGAACAAACCGAAATTTTTTTCTACGAAATGGCTTATTTTCATTAATCTGCAAATGTTATTTTATCTAATGTTTTCTACATTTACTTTTTAATTTCCCTTTATGATGAACTGTAAAAATGCCGGGAAAAATAAAACTGCTCTCCGGAAAAATTATAAATCCTGATGTCCAATATACTAATTTTAATAACAGTATTCTTTACCAAAGGCCTGGAAGCATCTGTTTGTTATGAAGAAGTGAATTTTTTAATATTATCGAATAAATTCTTCTCCCGAAATTCCGTATGTCTTCAACAGTATTAACAAACAATTAATTGACTCTGCTGGTTGTATATTTAATCTTCATAGACCCAAATCATAATAAAAGACAAACTTACGATGTGGATTCAGAAATGAAAGTAGTTGTAAATGTTTATATAATCAAATTATCATGAAACAGAGCAAAGACAACAAACTGATTCCAATGACTTCTGTAGAGAGTGGGAAGTTAACTGAAGTTGCACCTGACATCGCCTACTTTACCAACCAGATTGTAAATCTTGTAATGGTTGGACATCCAGGCGGGAGCTGGGTCTTAATAGATGCCGGAATGCCTAAGTCAGGTAATGAAATAATTAAAGTGGCCGAAGAAAGGTTTGGCTTTAAAAAACCTTCAGCTATTATACTTACACATGGCCATTTCGATCATGTTGGCAGTATAGTATCTCTTATTGATGAATGGAAAGTACCTGTTTTTGCACATCCTTTAGAGTTCCAATATTTAACAGGGCAGAAAGCATATCCCGACCCCGATACATCTGTTGAAGGAGGGATGCTGGCTAAAATTTCAGGATATTATCCTATTGAACCAATTA
>DASRQG010000142.1:0-3006 GCA_035645995.1 Mariniphaga sp.
TGGTGCCATAATTTACACCTTTGGCCAGTTGAAAATTTAAATTAACCCGATAAATCATTCTTTGAAAGTCATCTCCAAGAGCAATTCCTTCATTTTTTCCGTAGATGGCAGACACATAATACTTAGTGTTATCGCTACCCCCTGCAAAAGAGATATTATGCTGTTGTTTGTGTCCCATTCGTGTGGCCAAATCTACCCAATCAGTATTTCTACCGCCTTGAGGATATGCAAAATCAGCAGCAATTTGCAGGAGTGTTTCATAATCTCCAACATATTCGGGATATTTTGCCAATATTTCATCTTTTAATTGTGCCCAGGTTTTACCCGGATAACCCATCATAAAGGCCTCCAGATCGGTATTTGAATTTTCGTCACCGATATAAGCCTCGTCAATTTGTTGTCTGACAGATGAAGTATTTGTAGGGCGGCTTAACTGGTTAGTTATTGTTCGCTCCCAATTGTCTCTCCAGAAATCATTTGCATCTTGCATGTCTGGTAAGTGAGCAATCTCATCCCAGCTGTAATATCCATTATAGGAAACAGTAAGTTTCCCTGATTGGCCTTTTTTTGTGGTAATGAGGATCACACCATTTGCTCCCCGGGAACCATATATAGCTGTTGAGGATGCATCTTTCAATACTTCCATTGATGAGATGTCGTTAGGATTTAATTCAGATAAATTACCCGAATAAGGAATGCCATCCAGTACAATTAGTGGATTGTTACTGGCAGTAATTGAGTTCTGTCCCCTGATTAATAAGGTTGCATTATCTTCTGCTCCTGAGCTTGAAGTGGTTACGTTTACTCCGGGTAATGTGCCTTGAAGTGCCTGTGCAATATTAGTTTGAGGACGCTCCTGTAAAATTTCGGTATTAAATGATGCTACAGAACCTGTTATGTCACTTTTCTTTTGGGTACCATAGCCAACTACAACAACCTCTTCCATACCCACTAAATCTTCAGCCATTTCCACTTCAAATGTTGTTCTGCCCTGAAGAGTGAGTTCCTGTGTTTTCATCCCGACAAATGAAAACTGGAGGGCCTCAGCTGTTAATGGTATATCTAAAGAAAATTCGCCATCAGCATTGGTGATTGTGCCAATTGTAGTTCCTTTGACCAGTACAGTCACACCTGGTAATGGTTGTCCATTTTCATCATTCACCTTCCCTTTAATTTCCCGTTGAGAGGGCTGTTCAATTTCCAGCTTTTCTCTTTTGATCGTTTTAGGATCATTTTCTGCAGGTGCTTTCGGAGCAGTAAGTCCGATGACAATTTGCCTGTCGTTGATAAAGAAGACATTATTTGTTCCATCAAAGACCTGGGTGAGGATTGATTCTAAATCCTTATCTTTTACCTTCAATGATACTTTTCTGTTTAAATCAACATGTTTTTCCTGAAAGAAAAATAGGAATTCGCTTTGGCTTTCAATGGTTTTGATAACCTCTCTTACCGTTACATTATTTAATTCAAGTGAGAGTTTGGTATTCTGCGAATAGGTGGCTGAGCTATAAGCCATTGCAGTGCTAATTATTATTAAAAATAAAGTTAACCGCATAATTCGCAAAGTTTTACGTAGATATATGAGAAAATATCTACCTGAATGTTTTTTTTTCATAATTTTGTTTGATTTTTATTATTACAATAATTTTCACTTTAACCGGGATGTGCGGCCAAACAGATCCCGGTTTTTCATTTTTATATACTTTTATATCTCAATCCATAGGCATTTCAGTTATAGTTGTTTTACAATATATATGTCTTCGTTGTGCTCGATCCTAAAATTGGCTGAAAATCCAATGTTCTGTAATACATTATCAAGATCCTCTGCCAAATTAAGCTTCCCGGTAAAGGTCGGCATCATAGATAGCTGATTGCTTCGAATGCTCTTGTTATAATACCGTTCCAGTTTTTTGAAAATAATATCTACCGGTTCATTTTCAAATATAAGATAACCTTCTACCCATGATGAATATAATTCTACATCTACCTGATCTTTCTCAAGTTTGCCATCATCTCTGTCATAGCTAGCTCTTTCACCTGGATTAAGCATGATAGTGCGGGCAAATCGTTTATTTTTTGCAGCTTCTATCCTCCCTGTAACCAAAACAGCTTGCGATGTGTTATCGCCTGAATAGGATGTAATATTAAACCGGGTCCCTTTCACTTTAATAACAAGATCACTGGTATGTACATTGAATGGTTTCTCCGGATCGCTTACCACATCAAAAAAAGCTTCCCCCGAAAGGTAAACATCTTTAGAATTTCCTGTAAAATTAATAGGGTAGGAGAGTTGGCTTCCTGAATTCAACCATATTTTTGTACCATCGGAAAGCGTTATTTCTGAACGTTTCCCATAGGGTATTATCAATTGAGCCATAGTGTTTTTAGTATCCTTTTCAGGAGTGGGGTCAATTGTTATAGTATCATCATTAATGGTCAATGAACCAGACGGCGATTGTTTAATTTCAGTTTGTTTCGTTTCAAATTCATTGATACTTCCATCCGGTAATATGATTTTTCCTGTTTCTAATTGTTCGGGATTGACAGCCAGTGATGGAAATTCCTGCTTATCGGTTATATCAAACAACAAGATACCTCCAACTGATATTAAAATCAGAAAAATTGCAGCTGCTTTTATAAACCTTATGAAACGCCTTCTTTGTTGCTTGTCTTGTTCAATCTTTCTATATAAACTGTTTAACTGGTCCGGTGATACATAAGGTTCTGTTACATCAAAAGCTTTAATAATTTTATATGCCTGATCGATCTGAAGTTTTTTTTCCGGATACCTCATAAGAAAGGATTTCCAGAATTCCACGTTTGATTGATCGGGATGTAATACCCAATTTAAAAAAGCATCATCTTCAATAAAATCTTCGGTAGAATAATCTTTGTATTTATTTAAATCCATCATTGTTATCTTATATAATTACAAACACAACGCTTGTAAAAACATCATCAATTATTTTTAAGAATTTTTAAAAATAATTCGATAAGACAAATAGA
>DASRQG010000143.1:0-3763 GCA_035645995.1 Mariniphaga sp.
TGCAAAAAATCTTGTTCTGCTTCATTAGAAGATTGTTCATCGATATAAAGGGAAATCTCTTTCTTGACCAATTTAATCGATGCCATCAGAAATTTTTTATTCGCTTCGTACCAGTTCATTTTAAATTGACTGATTAAGTAATCGCAACTTGTGGTGCATTATATTTTCCATTACTGTCTGTATTTAATGGACTTAGAGCGCCATCGATCATAACTCTTACAAGATAATCGCCGGCAACTACATTGCTTACTTGAAAAATAATGGTGTCAGGTGGCGCAGGCGGGCTTGCCAATGCTAGCGGCGTGGCCTGAAAACTGTAGGCATGGGAAGGAACAGTGGCGTTACCCGGAATAAATTCATTCAGCAACAATATTACTTTTTGAGATTCCTGTATATCGGGTGTTACTTGTAGTTCAATATTTGCAGATCGCAATTCCTCGCCGGCCCCCTGAATATTTGCGATTGTTATATTTTCGATTTGCGGACTTAGGATAAATGCCTCAACATTAGACTGTACTCCTTGATGTGGTTCAGGTGGTGAGCCCATTAAACGCTGGTGAATAACCTGCACACCCTGAATTCCTGCTTTTAAACCTGTAGGTAGAGGCACAATAATTTCATCATCTTTTATATTATTGTCATCAGGAATTACATTGATCCCTGCAATATTGACCAGCACAATACCGCTACGAAGGTTGTGCCCACGGATAACGAGGTTATAATTTTCAAGTATGGTTTGATTCTCAATAATGGGCTGGTCATCGGCCGATTGTGACCATATCTTTTCAATAACCGGATTTTCAAATGGTACAACATATACAATTGGTGCGCGAACTGGCAGTGATACTCGTGTCGATTTGTTACTTTGTATAAGGACCACCGAAACCATATATGCTGCTGTTGGTCTGTATTTGGATTCAAAAGTTGTCCATAGTTTTGAAAGTTCTTCGATATTCAGAACCATCGGAACAATCTTTATCTGCTCGATTTGATCAGCTAGTCCCGAGGTTGAGAGCGCCAATAATTCTGGAGGTAAGCCCCCTGTGGAAAGATCTGTTGGTGGTGCCAGAGACGTGCGGATTGCTTCCCTGCTCAAGACAGGGGTTTCGTGAAGTAACTGCATCCCAAAACCTAACAAGATTTCGGAATGAAGCTCATCGGCACCGTAAGCAGTTAGCAGGTAATGTAAGTTCAAGGCAAGCGGTGGATTGGTAATCCTGTCACCACGGCTGTTTCTTGATGGAAAACCGATGTTGTTCCAGCCAGTGTTTGGTACCGCCTGATACATAAATAGGTTGAGCCTGCTTTCTGTGTTGGCAGGTGTAACATCAATCCGGTCGGGGGGTAATGCGGATACTGTTACATTACCTCCCACCGCTCCGGAAATATCATGATCGATAACGCCGTCGTTGAGCAAATCTTTAAGTACTCGTGTAACTGAAGCAATAGCCAAAGCGGAACTCATCGTTTCCCTCCGTTTCTTTGGTTGAGATAATCTTCAAGATTCAATTTGGGTTTGAATGCTGGTTTTCCGGAAACCGGCGTTCTGTTTGTTTCCATAATTGCTTTAACTTCGATACTTCCAATATTCACTTTAATAGTTTGGGATGCTGTAATTTCATTTGGCTTTGATTGCGATTGCTTCACAGGTTCATTCATCCATTGGTTGAATCTATTGGGCAAATTTAATTTCATTACATCATTCTTATTTTTGTTCAGAAACACTTTTTTTTCTTGTGACGTTAACTGTTTTTTCGGCTGAATTGACTTGCCCGTTTTGTCATTACCCGAAAAGTTGCTTTTTTTATAGTTGTGCTTGTTATGAATTAACTCCGATTCGGGTTTTATATGAAAAATATTAAAATTAGCTTTCTGCTTTTCTTTTTGAGATTCTGAATCCTTTTCTATGTTCTGTTGAAGCTCATTTTTTTCTTTTGAAACCGGTTTCCCAATATTTGAATTTTCTTGGTCTTGAATCCTTCTTCTCGTATTGATAGGAAGAGTTTGATCTCTCTCTTTAAATAATTGTAGTGTTTTATTCGATAATTCGAAATTCGATATTGTATTCTTTTGGGTAACAGAGTTAATAGTATTGGTTTTATTTGTTAATTCATCTTTTAAAGGAACAGGATCAGAATTTTCTTTTTTTTCAGGTATTACCAACTTACGCGCTTCATGATCCTCAAAACTAAGAGTTGGGTTCCAATCAGATTCATAAATTCCCGGCAATCTGGGTTTTATTTGATCGGCAAGTTGTGCATGTCTTTCAATAAGGTTCTTGAAGAAATTATTCATGACCTGATCATTCCTACATATATCTGTCTTCTTCCTGCATCCATATTCAAAATTTCCTTTTCGGACCAACCAAAAGCACTCGCTAAAATATAAACTTCCTGAAGTGTTTTCTGAACCCAATTATCTATCTCCGACCACAAATAACTCATTATATCAAATACTGCCATCCATTTATTTTCACATGAAGGACATGTGATGTTCATTCGTATATCGGCTGCAGGATCGAGTTCAGGAATTTTTTCAGCTAATGTTCTGATGATTTTTTTAGGTATTGATTTGATTTTATTATTGCTATTGATTGCTTTTATCTCTAAAATGCAATTATTTATCAAAGCATTGGATTTTGATTTATCATCATCTTTTGATAAAATCATTAAAATATCCTTACTATTTGGCAATCTAAACCGAATTTTAAAATTATCCACTTCAATTGTATGTTCAAGAGAAAATTCGGAATTATCTACTTCTTGAATGATTAAATCCTGCAGGTCCATATCCCATTCCATTTTCGTATTACACTCTGGACAAATGGTAGTGTTATGTAATGTCGAACCAAACAAGTATTTACGTAATTGTAGCAATCGAGTATCTCGTTGGCCAATACTTAAGAGGCCGACATCTTTTTTTTTAGATTCCGGAGTAATCATTTCCAAGAGCAGCAACGTTTTTGGGAGCATAGAATAACTATGTACCTGTTGCCAAATCAGGAGCAATTGCTCGGCAGAAATAGGGTGCATCTAAAATTTAGCTAATTCTCTGGTTCGTTAAATGTAGGTTCGCTTGGTTCGGTTACTTCATAATCGCGCTCCCAACCTTCATTTTGAAGTGTTATCGATTGTATTGCAACAGCATTTGCACTTGCATCTAGTTCGGGTTGAGCAGTAAATTCTGAAACCCAGCATCGAAATACCTTATAAGAAATAGCTAATTGACCTGCCTCGTTATACAGATCGATAATTATATCTTTATGAATGCCCGTATATTTACCTAAAGTAATTATCTTTGTTCAAAAGGATGACTTATGACACTAATAGATTTTATATCTCAGTTTCCGGACGAAGAAAGCTGCAAACAAAAGTTTAAGGAATATCGTGACCAGGTTGGTGTTATATGCCCCAAATGCGGTGGTAAAGACCATTATTGGAAAAAGGATAAGGAACAATATGAATGCAAATCATGTAAAACAAGGATAACTTTAAAAAGTGGCACGGTGATGCACAAATCTAAATTGCCATTCCGTTATTGGTTCATAACTATGCACTTGTTAACAGCAACCAAAAAGAGTTTTTCAGCCAAAGAGATTCAACGTCAGTTAGGCCATAAGCGTTACCACCCCATTTGGCATATGGTACACAAGCTTCGGCAAGCCATGGGCAAAAGGGATGAGGAATATATATTAGCAGGCAGGATTGAATTGGATGAAGGTTACTTTTCTACCGAAATTCCTAAAGAAGAAAAGGAAAAACCT
>DASRQG010000144.1:0-10449 GCA_035645995.1 Mariniphaga sp.
CAAAAACAGCTAACATACCTTCCACAGATTTATGTATGAATTGCCATCTCGTAGTAAGGGAAGGTACAAATTCAGGTAAGTTTGAAATAGATAAACTGGTGCAGGCACATGAAGAAGGCCGCTCCATTGAATGGGTACGGATACATAATTTACCTGACCATGTATTCTTCTCCCATGCACAGCATGTTGGAGCAGGAAACCTCGATTGTATGCAATGCCATGGCGATATAGAAAACATGCATGTCGTACGCCAGGTTAATGATCTTTCTATGAGCTGGTGCCTCGAATGCCATAGGCAAACAAAAGTGGACTTTATGGAAAATGACTACTATTCTATCTTCGAAGCTTTTCATGCTGAACTCGAAGAGGGTTTAAAAGATTCAATTCTTGCAGTAAATATTGGTGCAAATAATTGTTCTAGCTGTCATTATTAGTTTTTTATAAAAAATCATTTTAAAAAAATTTGGTTCAAAATACTACCTGATGAGTGAAGAAAATAAATATTGGGAAATACTGAATGAATTCGAGCCACTAAAAGATTCCAGGCTGGGAAGTAAAGCTGATGCTACCAGCGGAGCTACTTCACGTCGTAATTTTTTAAAAGTATTAGGATTAGGTGCTACCTCGGCTGCTCTTATTGCATCCTGTAAACGACCCGTTGAAAAGGCTATACCTTATTTTATTAAACCGGAAGAAATTACACCCGGAAAGGCTGTCTATTATGCCAGTTCCTATTTTAACCAAAATGAATTTTGTAATGTATTGGTAAAAGTAAGAGATAACCGGCCTATTAAGCTGGAATCGAATCCAAAATCTCAGATAACACCTCATGGCACTAGTGCCCGAGTTCAGGCTTCTGTAATGGATGTATACAACATCAACCGGTATCGGAATCCGTTAAAAGAAATGCAGTCGATTGAAGTACAGGCTGCAGATCATGAAATTATTTCACAACTGCAGGATCTGACTGCTAATGGCCAAACAATTCTTCTTTTAACTCCAACTGTTATAAGTCCTTCTACAAAAAAGCTTATTGGTGAATTTGCACAAACTTATAATGTGCAATGGCATCAGTACGATCCTGTTCCAATGGATTCCTATCGTAAGGCAAACAATCTTACTTTTGGTTCTGATGAACTTCCCGAATATCATTTCGAAAAAGCAGATACTATAGTTTCTGTGGGTTGTGATTTTCTTGGAACATGGTTATCTCCAGTGGAATTTGCTGGAAAATATGCCGCAAGGAGAGCCCTGAATGATGAGAATCCGGTACTAAACAGGCATTATCAGATAGAAGCAGGCATGTCTCTTACTGGCTCCAATGCTGATATACGTATCAGAGCTGAACGTTCAGATTATGGAAAGATATTATTATACCTGTACAATCAAATTGCAGCAGCTAGTGGATCACAACAAATGGAGAATGTAACTTTGTCTGCTGAACTAACAGATAAACTTCAGGCTGTTTCAAATGATTTGATTGAAAGCTCCGGTCGCTCAATCGTATTATGCGGCGAGAACAATATCGACTATCAGATAATAGTTAATGGCATCAATCAAATGCTTGGCAACATTGGAAATACGATTGATTTTACCAGAACCTATAATCACTTCAGAGGAACAGAAGACTGGACAGACGTATTATTTAGTCCTAACACAGGTGCATTTATAACCTGGGATGCTAATCCGGTATACAGTCATCCATTGTCTGATAAAATCGCACAGGCAATTCAGAAACTGCCATTATCTGTAGCAATTACTCCTCAACCTGATGAAACATCTGAATTATGCCAATATATACTTCCTTCTCCGGGGTATCTTGAATGTTGGGACGATGCTGAATATAAAAAGGGAATTGTTTCAATCCTCCAACCTACATTGCATAATCTCTTTGATACACGTCAGGCACAAGAGGTTATGCTTGCATGGACAGGCAATAAAATTTCGTGGCGTGACTACATAAAGGAAAACTGGATTACTTCCTATTTACCTGGCCAAAATATTGATTCCGATCCTGACAGGTTCTGGATTAACTCCCTTAAAAATGGTGAGCTGATATTGGATGCTTCTCCTCTGTCTGTAAGTTATAATTCTTCAGGGATCACAGAAGCACTTCAAATTGCTGCTTCAGTTCCATCAAACGAAGGATTTTCCGTTGAATTGGTTGAGAGTGTAAATATTGGAACAGGTCATGGACCATTAAATCCATGGTTACATGAATGTCCCGATCCGGTTACACGTATAGCTTGGGGTAATTATGCTTCAATAGCACCGGCTACTGCACGTCAATTAAACGTGAAAAATGGTGATGTAGTTCAATTGGGCAACATCCAAATTCCGGCTTTTATTCAACCAGGACAAGCTGACAAAACAATATCAATAGCGTTAGGATATGGCAGAACTGTTGGTATTCCTGAAGAAATAAGAACTGGTGTCAATGTCTATCTTCTTTCATCACACCAAAATGGATCACGCCGCTTTGTTATTGATGGTTTAAGCATTGAGCCTACCGGACAGAAAGAATTGCTGGCCCTTGTTCAGGGACATCAGTCGATGGAAGGTCGTCCTATTATCAGAGAAGCTACATACAACGAATGGCAAGAAAATCCGGCAGCCGGAAATGAACTGCATGAACAAATAGAACATCATCATACATCGCTTTATCCCGAAACTAAATTCCCCGGACACAAATGGGGTATGGCCATCGACTTAAATACATGCATAGGCTGCAGCGCATGTGTTCTTGCTTGTAATACTGAAAATAATATTCCGGTGGTTGGAAAGGAAGAAGTTGCACGACACCACGAAATGCAATGGATCCGTATCGACAGGTATTATAATGGTGAAGAGGAAAATCCTGAGGTTGTTCGTCAACCGGTTATGTGTCAGCACTGTGATAATGCTCCCTGTGAAAATGTATGCCCGGTAGCAGCTACAAATCAATCGAGCGAAGGATTGAATCAAATGGTATATAACCGCTGTATTGGGACACGATACTGTAACAACAACTGCCCCTACAAAGTACGTAGATTTAACTGGCGTGACTATACAGGATCGGACTCTATTCCCAACAATCGTTTCGACCCGGCAAATGTAACAGTTGATCTTGCCCGAATGCGGCACAATCCTGATGTTACAGTACGAGCTAAAGGTGTAATTGAAAAATGTTCCTTCTGTATACAGCGAATTCAGGAGAAAAAACTCTCGGCAAAACTTGATGGCCGCAGATTGGAAGATGGTGAGCTTCAAACAGCTTGTCAGCAAGCTTGTCCGACTAATGCAATTGTGTTTGGTGATCTGAATGATCCTGAAAGCAAAGTATCGAAAGTGATGAAAAACCCTCGCAATTATCATTTATTAGAGGAATTACATACAAAACCCAGTGTGGGATATTTAACAAAGATTAGAAATAAAAGCTAAAACAAACCGCAAAATGATGCATGTTTCTACGGTTAGAGAACCTTTAATCAAAGGAAAAAAGAGTTACAATGATATTACCGAAGATGTAATGGCTCCTGTACGTGCCAAACCTGGAAAATTATGGTATGCAGGAATTACTGTCTCTTCATTATTAATGTTGTTTGGATTTGTAATGATTGGTTATACCGTATGGTTTGGTATAGGCACATGGGGTGTAAACCGAACCATTGGCTGGGGATGGAGTATTACTAATTTTGTATGGTGGGTAGGTATTGGGCATGCCGGCACTTTCATCTCAGCAATCTTACTGCTCTTCCGCCAGAAATGGAGAACTAGTATTAACAGAGCAGCTGAGGCTATGACTATCATCGCTGTAATGTGTGCAGGTATCTTTCCGCTGATACATATGGGACGTCTTCCATTGGCATTTTTTATCTTTCCTTATCCAAATTCCCGCGACTTATGGGTAAATTTCAATAGTCCGCTGCTTTGGGATGTATTTGCAATTACTACCTATCTGCTCGTATCTGTACTTTTCTGGTATATGGGTTTAATTCCTGATTTAGGAACTATCCGTGACCGGATGAAATCGCTGTGGAAGAAAAAAGTATATAACTTCTTGAGTTTCGGATGGAAAGGATCAGCACGACATTGGCAACGTCATGAATCCATGAGTCTTATTCTGGCAGGGCTTGCAGCACCACTGGTTCTGTCAGTACATACCATTGTAAGTTTCGACTTTGCTACCTCAGTGATTCCTGGTTGGCATACCACAATATTCCCACCTTATTTTGTTTCGGGAGCCGTATTTTCAGGTTTTGCAATGGTGCTAACTCTGATGATCATTACTCGAAAAGCACTTAATCTTGAAGAATATATAACGGTAGGTCACGTAGAGTCAATGAATAAAGTCATAATTGCAACAGGTTCAATAGTAGGTATAGCCTATATTACCGAGTTATTTATTGCCTGGTACAGTGCTGTTGAATACGAAAGGTATGCCTTTGTTAACAGGGCACTCGGACCTTATGCCTGGGCATACTGGATTATGATGACTTGCAATGTTATTTCTCCACAGCTGTTATGGATAAAGAAACTCAGGAGAAACCTTGCATTTACTTTTGTTCTATCTATCTTCATCAATATTGGGATGTGGTTCGAACGATTTGTAATTGTTATAACCTCACTACACCGCGATTATCTTCCTTCTAGTTGGTCGATGTATTCACCTACATGGATTGAAGTAGCTATTTATCTGGGGACTTTTGGATTGTTTTTTACCCTATTCTTCTTATTTATCAGGGTATTTCCCGTAATAGCCATTGCAGAAGTAAAATCAGTTGCGAGATCATCTGCTTTAAAATTTATTGGGAAACCAGTTAAGAAAAATTCACCGGAAAAACTTACACCATGAAATCTATCGTATACGGACATTTTACCGATGAAATTGATTTACTGGAAGCCGTTAAGGAACTCCAGAATAAAGGAATTAGAATTGATGATGTACGGACACCTTTCCCGATACATGGCCTCGATAATGTTTTAAAATTGCCCAGGTCACGCCTGCCTAAACTGGCATTTGTAGCCGGTGCAATTGGAGGGGCAGGTGGACTTCTATTCCAGATATGGGTGTTTACCAGGGCATGGCCTCTGGTAATTGGGGGTAAACCCTTTCTGTCAATACCTTCTTTTATTCCCGTAACTTTTGAATTAACAGTACTTTTTGCAGCCTTCGCAATGGTAATAGGATTCCTTGTAAGTTCTAATTTAGGACCAGGCTCTATTCCGGATATTCTGGATGAAGAAGTTACAAATGACCATTTTCAAATTGTATTATCAAACATCAATAATACAATGCCTGATACAGATCTTGCCAACGCTCTTGCAGCTACAGGAGCTCTTGGCGTTAAAAATATAAAAACTGAAAACTAATGAAAAAACGTAATATACCGGATCCTGTTCCGTTTGTATTCAACGGAAAACTTAAGAAATCATTGGCTATTGCTGCTGCTATTGGCCTGATAGCCTTGTTATGGGGAGTTTTTATCTCACAGGCTCCTGCTTCCCGCATTTGGGCAAACCTTTGGATAAATGCTCACATGTTTTTGTTCCTTGGATTAGGTGCCCTGTTTTTTTGGACTGTTAATGTGTTAGGTGAATCAACCTGGCAAATTAATATTCAAAGAATTCTTGAATCTATGAGCCTTACCATCCCATTTGCAATCATCCTGTTTGTAATAGCTTTCCCGGGAATGAAAGACCTCTTTGAATGGACACATACCGATAACCTGGATAGGATTTTACAGGAGAAAACCGGGTATTTAAATATACCTTTCTGGATGGCACGTTTTGCTTTCTATTTTATACTCTGGAGCTTTTTCGCATATTACCTTCGTCGTATTTCCATTCGTAATGATTACCACCCCAATGAAAAATACCTGGGAAAAATACGGAGTACCTCAGGATGGTTTATGGTCTTCTTTGCCATTAGCAGCTCTATGGCAGCCTGGGATTGGCTCATGTCAATCGACGCCCACTGGTTCAGTACACTCTATGGCTGGTATATTTTCTCCAGTATGTTTGTTGCTTCCCTGGCTGTTATCATATTAATTACGCTGGCATTCAAACATTTTAATATATTACCTAATGTAAATACAGAGCACTTGCATGACCTTGGAAAATACTTATTTGGGTTTAGTATTTTCTGGACCTATTTATGGTTAAGCCAGTATTTGCTGATTTGGTATAGTAACATTCCGGAAGAAACCATTTATTATGTCGAACGTGTTAATAATTTTGAAACACTTTTCTATTTGAATGTTATTATTAATTTCTTATTTCCTTTTATTGCTCTGATGACACGAAACTCAAAACGTCAGCCAATTGTTCTGGCGATTGTTGCAATCATCGTATTATTAGGACATTATATTGATCTCTACCTGGCAGTTATTCCGGGAGCTGTAGGACATGAACATGCAAAAATAGGACTACTTGAAATAGGACTTCCTTTCTTTTACATAGCACTGTTTCTAGCTATTGTATTTGTATTTTTCGAAAAAGCAAAGCCCGTTCCCGAGAATCATCCTTATTTTATAGAAAGTTCAAACTATGAAAATATTTAAGATGAAATATTTACTAATTGCTGTAGTGCTGCTCCTTTCGTCCTGCGACAGAGACAGAAATAATCCTGGTTGGACATTCTTCCCCGACATGGAGGAGTCACTAGCTTATGAAACCTGGAGTGAAAATCCATATATGCCTGAAAGTAAAACCATGACAGGCCCTGTTGAAGGAACAGTGGCCATTCATGAACATGCATTCCGTTTTGTAAAAACACCTGAAGATGAACAACGCGCAGCCTCTATTGAAAATCCATTAGCTGGAGAATATAACGAGGAACAGGCAATAATTTTATACAATAAGTATTGTATAATATGCCATGGTGAAAAGGGAGATGGACAGGGACATTTATTTACAAGTGGCAAATATCCTATCCCACCCGCAAATTTCCATGCTGAGAGGGCAATGGAAAAAACTGACGGACAGTTGTTTCATAATATTCGTATCGGATTTGGAGTGATGGGACCTCATGGCCCAATGATGTCTGTTGAAGATAGTTGGCAGCTTGTGAATTATATTCGCCATCTGCAAAATAATGGTGAATAATTTTTAAGGAAACAGAACCTCAAAACATTTCCATATTCAGCAGGGAATGCACTTGTGAAGAAGTCGGAGTTGCACATATATTAATCTTAAGCATTGCTGCATACCCACCTGTAGTGACGGCAGCGTAATAATGACTCTGATTTTTAATATCAACATCTTCAAGCTTCCATAGATTCCCTGCCGGAGTATTCCCTTTTTTGATAATATTATTCCTCTGATCATTGGCGCCTGACACTCCGGCAAAATTCATAGCCTATCGTGCAATATCCTCCATACTGCCTGCATATCTTCCAGCTTCTTCAACTGCGATAGAACTTTCAACCCACAAAATAATAACCCTGAAAGCGACAAGTAAAATTAATCGTTAAAAACGAATGTTTTTAAGGTAAAACCTAATAAAAACAATGTAATTTGCATTCAGAAAATCATACCCATTTAAATAAAAAAGAAAATGGAGCTTTTTACTGCGAGAAATGTATATAAAACATTTGCGACAACCAGAGCCTTAACCAATGTAAGCATTTCTGTAAATGAGCAGAGCATATTTGGTTTGCTTGGCCCAAATGGTGCAGGCAAAACTACACTCATCCGGATTATTAATCAAATCACTGCCCCCGATGAAGGAGAGGTTTTGCTTAATGGAAAGAGAATGAGGCAAACTGATGTTGCACATATAGGCTATCTGCCGGAAGAAAGAGGCCTGTATAAAAAGATGAAAGTTGGTGAACAGGCTGTTTACCTTGCTCGTCTAAAAGGAATGAGCAGGCATGATGCTGTTGCCAGTCTGAAATTCTGGTTCGAGAAGTTTGAGATGAAAGGATGGTGGAATAAAAAAGTTGAAGAACTTTCGAAAGGTATGCAGCAGAAAGTTCAATTTGTAACTACAGTGGTGCATAAGCCTAAACTACTAATCTTTGATGAACCTTTTAGTGGATTCGATCCAATCAATGCCAATATGCTAAAAAAAGAAATCCTTGAACTACGTGATAACGGAGCCACCATAATTTTCTCTACTCACAATATGGGTTCAGTTGAAGAATTATGCGATCACATTGCACTCATAAATAAATCGGTCAAAATTGTAGACGGCTCTACAAATGAAATCCGACAAAAATATAAATCCAATATTTTTGAGATTAGTTATAGAGGCGAATTTAAACTCGTTGCTTCAATGCTCGAAGATAACTACAAAGTGATCAGTCATCACGAAAGCAGTGAAGGGAATAATCTCAAAGTACAGTACATTAATAATGGTGCAAATAACCAACTCATTCAAACAATTCTTCCTGCGGCTGAAATCATATCTTTCAGAGAAATCATCCCTGGAATGAACGACGTTTTTATAAAAGCAGTTCATGAATCCAATACGGTAAATATGAATTAAAATGATGAAACAAGCATGTAAATATTTACACCCAGGAGAATTATTAAAATTTATGCGAGTTCCATATGTTCCCTTTGAAAATAAACAATTTTAATCGTATGAATAAAACATTACTGATACTAACACAGGAATATCTGAAAAGAGTTAAGAAGAAATCTTTCATTGTTCTGACAATACTTGTTCCTTTATTATTTGTAGGAATGTTTGCTCTGGTCATCGTATTATCCGTACAAAGCGATAATCAGGAAAGAATCATTGCAGTTTACGATGAATCATCCTTTTTCCTTAGCCGGCTGGAAAAAGATGGTTTTACCAGTTATCATTTTGTACCAAAAGAAGAATACAAACAACTGCAAGAAAATCTAAAACAAAGTGAATTTTATGCCTTATTATATATACCTTCTGAAATATATTCAACCAATCAGGCTCAATTAATTTCAGAAAAGCAATTGCCAATTGAGGTTACAGAACAAATTGCACGCAGGTTGAGTCAGATTATGGAATCAGAGAAACGACAAAAAGTTTTGTCAGAAACCGGCATCCCTGATCTGGATGAGAGGCTAAAATCAACACGAACCAATATAAAAGTTAACACACTAAAAGTTAGTGATACAGGTACTGCCAAAGAAAGTTCCTCAGAAGTAGCATTTATAGCAAGTTATGCTATGGGTTTTATAATTTACTTTTTTGTTTTTATGTATGGTTCAATGGTGATGCGAAGCGTAATGGAGGAAAAGAAAAATCGTATAGTCGAAGTAATTATTTCATCCGTAAAACCTATACAGTTGATGGCAGGTAAAATAATAGGAACTGCCCTTGTAGGATTAACTCAGGTAGCAATTTGGGTTTTGATTGGCATATTATTTATGTTGGCTATACAAACTTTTTTCACCCCTGAAACATCACAACAAATGGGTCAGACCCTCATGGAAAGCCGCCAAATGGGAACTCTTCCAAATGATGTAGCTGAAAGTCAGATTTCAAATGCTCTTAGCCTGATTGCAAACCTGAACCTTCCACTCATTCTCTTAACATTTGTATTCTATTTCCTTGCCGGTTATCTGATGTACAGCTCTTTGCTTGGAGCTGTGGGTGCTGCTGTTGATAACGATGAAGATTCACAACAAATGGTATTTCCAATTACCTTCCCTTTAATTATATCTATAATGCTGCTGTTTCCGATTGCACGAAATCCTGAAGGGCCGGTTGCATTTTGGGGCTCAATTATCCCATTTACATCACCCGTTGCAATGCTTGCACGGATACCATATGGTGTACCAGTATGGGAGTTGTTGCTCTCAATGTTCCTTTTGTTAATTACAACCTTTGGAGCCATTTGGGTAGCTGCAAAAATTTATAAAACAGGACTTCTCATGTATGGTAAAAAAGTAAATATTATTGAACTTGTTAAATGGCTCAGGTATAAAAGTTAAATTTTCTTTTAATAAACATACTTTTTTATCTTATTTATTAAGAATTATTTATATTGCATACACTAATTTAAAAGTTTGTCAGAACTATTTCATCCAATTAAACAAACTGTAATATATATACGAAATAAAAAGTACAAAGACTATGAAAGTTAAAAACATCCTTGAAACCATAGGTAACACACCACACATTCGAATCAACAATTTATATCCTGCTGATTATGAAGTTTGGGTAAAAATGGAAAAAGCCAATCCGGGCGGCAGTATAAAAGATCGTATTGCTTTATCAATGGTTGAAGATGCGGAAAACAGAGGCATTCTAAATAAAGATTCAGTTATTATAGAACCAACATCCGGCAATACCGGAATTGGACTGGCATTGGTTGCTGCAGTAAAAAAATACAGGCTCATACTCACCATGCCCGACTCTATGTCAATTGAAAGACGTCAGACTTTAAAAGCCTTTGGAGCAGAACTAGTACTTACTCCACGTGAAAAAGGTATGAAAGGGGCCATTGCCAAAGCAGAAGAATTAGCTGCAGAGATTCC
>DASRQG010000145.1:0-4298 GCA_035645995.1 Mariniphaga sp.
GTCATATTCATAACTGCTACAATAGCATTGGCTCCTGGTTTTATCAGGCAATTGGTGGAATCAGGCCCATAGAAGATGAACCATCGTATCGTAAAATAATAATAGAACCCCAAATACCTGAAGGAATAACCTGGGCCAAAGTATATAAAGAAACTCCCTTTGGAAAAGTAAGTGTTGATTGGGCATTGGAAGAGAAACTACTAAATCTGGAAATTACCATACCACCCGGAGTGGAAGCCGAAATAGCTGTGCCCTCAGGCTATAAAATCAGGGAAAATAATGATAATCCGTTGCAGGAATCCCATGATGGGCTCACTCTTGCACATGGCACTTATGAATTCTTCTTTAATAAAGAATAAACATAAAGTCCACAGGTAATCTTATTTACTCATTTTGCCCCACCACCTTCCGGCTTTTTTTAATAGCGATTGGGTGCTTTTATCTATTTGTTTACCTACTTTTCGGTATGGATCGCTGTTGTGAATCATTTCTGCAGTATCATCAATAAAAGACTCAGCCTTTTCTATCCATTCATCGGTTTTTTCTTCAAGTGTTTTACTCTTCTTTTCCGGTTGTTTATGTTTTTCCTGTTCCATATTAGTTTTATTTTTGAACAAGTTTCAAAGGTAACAATTCAAAACTGGTTTAAACAATAGAACTTCTAATTGAGAAAGAAAAGCAATTTCAACCATAGGAATAACTGAACATGATTTATTATAAACTAAACCCAAGGAAAGAAACATTTGTTACATAAACAATTACAAGAGAAAATGATTATGAGTAGAAAAAATTTCCTGATACTGTTTTTACAGTTTTTTATTATCACTGCATGTAATTATGACAATTCAGAAAGATCAACAAAAGAATTAGGAAACAATTTTAAAAGTGATGTAGAAACTTTATCTTCCGATGAATTTGAAGGCAGAGCCCCTGCAACGCCAGGAGGAGAAAAAGCTAAAAATTTTATAGAAAGCCGGTATGAGGAGATCGGTCTTAAACCTGCCAATGGAAATTCATATCGACAGGCAGTTCCTTTACTCGAAACAGAAAGTTATAATTTTTCACCATTGAACATTATAGGAAAAGATTATTCTTTGACCTTTTCCTCTCCCGACGAAGTAGTTATTGGCAGCTATCGGTTGGACGAGGATATTGAATTAACTAACTCAGAGCTAATTTTTGCCGGTTATGGCATAGTTGCACCGGAGTATGAATGGAATGATTATGAAGGACTGGATGTTAAAGGAAAAACAGTAGTGGTGCTTGTAAATGATCCCGGGTATGGTAGTAATGATGCTTCCTTGTTCACAGGGAAGGCAATGACTTATTATGGAAGATGGACTTATAAATTTGAAGAAGCAGCACGACAAGGAGCTGCAGGGGCTTTGATTATTCATCAGACAGAACCGGCAAGCTATGGATGGGACGTAGTAAAAAATTCATGGTCAGGAACACAATACAGTGTTGTAGTTGATAATAATGAAGGGCGATTACCGGTTGAAGGTTGGATACATTATGATACAGCTGATAAAATTTTTCGTGAGGCAGGCATGAATCTGGAAGAGTTGATCTCAGAAGCATCAGAACCGGAATTTAAAGCCATTTCACTTCAGGCAACAGTTTCAGTAAGCTTCAAGAACCGGTTCAGCCATTCGGAATGCCACAATATAATCGGATTCATTGAAGGAAAGGATTATCCGGATGAAACGATTGTATATATGGCTCATTGGGATCACTTAGGAAAAGAAGAAACAGACACCGGTGTTGAAATATATAATGGAGCAGTTGATAATGCAACCGGTGTTGCAGCTCTTTTTGACATAGCAGAAGCATTTATGTCTGAGAAGGAACCACCTCAACGCTCAGTAGTATTTATGGCAGTAACAGCTGAAGAATCAGGATTATTGGGCTCTAAATATTATTCAGAACATCCATTGTTCCCTCTTGAGAAAACTGTAGGAGGGATTAATATGGATGCGCTCAATGTTTATGGACCTACCAACGATATTATTTCCATCGGCTACGGCTTCTCTGAATTGGATGATTTATTAGAAGAGTATGCTTCTGAACAAGAACGTGTGGTAAAGCCCGACCAAAATCCTCAACGAGGATCGTATTACCGGAGCGACCATTTTAATCTGGCAAAAAAAGGAGTTCCGATGATTTATGCTAAAGGAGGAAATGAATATACAGGCAAGGACTCAGCATATACAAAAATGGTTCAGGAGGATGGTGCAAAACGTTACCATTCTACTAATGATGTAATTACCGATCTTTGGAATTATGAGGGTATTAAACAGGATATTGAATTATATTATTTGATAGGAAAAGATTTAGCTTCAGGGAATACCTTCCCCAATTGGTATGAGGGCAACGAGTTTAAAGCTGTTCGTGATTCAACAGATAATCTAAGACAGCGATAGCAGATCAAGCTTAATTTCTAAACAATTGATAAAAGCTGCCTCACGGAAATCATGAGGCAGCTCATTGAAAACAATATAGTAAACTCAGAAATTTTTTCTACAAACCCACTGCTATCTGGCTTGCTTGATAATTATTTCATTTTTTCCCTTAGTTTTCATATCATTCATAGTAAAAACAATTCGGGTAATACCCTCAGGCCAGTATCTTTTCAGTCCATTATCGGTTACTTCATTAAACTCTATTTTTGGCGTAACTTTTCTTGAATTATAGCTCATTTCCAAATCAAAACCTTCCCCTTTAAGTAAAAGCACACCAGGCTTATTTTCTGACACTTTGCAATAGGTAACAAAATTTATGGTAGTAGGATTTTCCGATACTTCCAATAATTCATAATTGTCACCAACAATAAACTGCTTTCCCCGATCGAGTTGGTAGGTACGAATCCATTTTTTTACAGCTGCTTCCTTAGGATACGCATTGACAATATCAGTTGAAAAAACAGCTCTTTTATCATTTGCACTGAAGGAAGAATTTGTAGCAACGTAATTACGGCCTTGCATTTGATCTACTCCATTAACTTTTGGCAAATTATGATATTGTGATTGCATGGTCCATATTTCATAACGTCGGCTACTAAAAGTTTTAGCAGTATAGGTTTCACGGCCTATATCAATCAGTGCAGGTTTACCATCAAAATAAAGCACACATGAACCAAGATCATTATGGTTATGGCTTTCAGCATTATGTCCTCCTTTAGCTGCGAAGAAGAATCCATTTGATGTACCAGCTTTGTCACGGGCACCGGCTACTTCAGTATCAGGCAACCAAAAATCACTGACAAGAGCATTATCAGCATTTGCATTGGAAATCTCTTCCAGATGCATCAACTGCATGATCTGTTCATCAATTTTACCACCCGGAGCTTTTTGTCCCCAGTCTTGTTTTTTAGCAAGAAAGGCACCAAAACTCTGCATAGTAGCATCATCTATATCCTTGCCATAGCTGTAAATAATTTGAGGACGTCCTCCTGTTGTGGCGTCTGCATCTGCGAAATTTATAAAATATGGATATTCTATGTAAGCTTTATAAATATAGTTACCCATGTTTTTGATAAGCTGATTATCATAAACATCAAAATTACCATTAGTGGCACGATTTAACAAATCGAGGCATTGGTATAAAGATGCACCTGCCCGCCCCCAATATGAGGGCCCCTCGTCACAACCACCATCATTAGGATAAATATTTACGAAAGCATCAAGAGACCTAACAACCTTTTGAACTCCTTCAATTTTTTTCTGCTGGTCATCTTCAAGAATTAGAATTGCAGTAAGCATGTTGTGATTGGTCCATGGATTCCAATTATTAACCGATCTTTCGGAGAATCCCATCCACCAAAAATCATCACGTTTGTAGTAAGGAATTATAGCTTTTTCCATAATTTCCTGCTTCAACCGTGAGGCAATAAGCGGATGTATTTTATTAAATTCATCTTTGAATAAGAACCAGGTCCAGGAAAGGATATTTGCAATCTCTCCAACACCGAGGTCAATAACAGGTTCATTAGCGTCGGGCAATCCATGAGGTGCTTTTTGAGCAGTGAGATGAGCTGACCATCCCCACCATGTTTGCTCGCTGAAGTACCAGGCTCCGTTAACAATCTGATCCAGGAATCTACCCTTACCTTCAACAAGCTCCCCCATTGTCACTGCCATCAATGCATTGCGGGGAGCCGAATAAGCACCCTGCCGGCGATCTCCGGATCGTATGATCTCCAGGTAATCTGTAGCTTTAACAACCGGCCAGTCATAGTCGAGGTACTTTTCTGCCTCGTTAATATATTCCTGACGCATTTCAACAGGCAAATTTTCCCA
>DASRQG010000146.1:0-5224 GCA_035645995.1 Mariniphaga sp.
TGCTTATCTGGCGGACGGACGTTACGGCCCCGGATGGCAAGGGGTAAATCCTGTTGCATATTATAAAGATGGTGGAATTGTTACAAATGTTGCACCCTCTGCAATTTTAAATATGACTGCGACATTTAAACCTGTTAAAAATCTTGAATTACAGGGACAATATGCTCTTAACTATTGGGAAGGACACAATACAAATTGGAATAAACTTGTACAACTTTATCTCAATGACGGCACACCCGATCCGCAGACCCAATCGAAATCGACACTGACTGAAAGAACAGATCGCAGCATGCGGAATATGCTTGTGGGACGAGCTACCTATAGACATTCATTCCAAGATATGCACAACTTTAAATTGATGGCCGGCTATCAGCAGGAAACATTTTGGACCAAATGGCATTCAGGTTATCGTGAAGAATATCCGTTCCCCGATTATCCGGTTTTGAATGCCGGCGGCAGCGAAAATCAGAGATCAGAAGGATCATCTACAGAATTTGCATTACAGGCTCTCTTCGGACGATTTAATTACGACTTTAAAGGGAAATATTTGCTTGAAGCAAATTTAAGATATGACGGTTCGTCTCGTTTTGCAGAAGGATACAGATGGGGGATGTTTCCTTCAGTTTCCGCAGGCTGGCGTATTAGCGAGGAAGGTTTCTGGGATGGCATGAGAAATGTTGTACCCAATTTGAAACTCCGGGGTTCGTGGGGACAATTGGGAAACCAGAATACACTCAATGGCTATTATCCTTCTCAATCAACTGTCAATCTGAGCCCCAATTATATCTTTGATAAAAACATTACTTCAGGAGCAGCAATTACAACCATGGCAAACTCCAAAATCAGCTGGGAAACAACAACAATGACCAATGTTGCCCTGGAATTTAACCTGCTAAATAAACTGGACTTCACGGCAGAATACTATTACCGGGTCACCGATGATATTCTTCTGACTCTTGATATTCCATTGATCATTGGACTTTCAGCTCCTGCTCAGAATGCAGGAAAGGTTGAAAACAAAGGATGGGAAATTTCTACAACTTACAACGACCGTTTCGGCAATTTCAATTTCAGCGCTACATTTAACATTTCTGATGTTAAAAATAAAATTCTTGATATAAAAGGTATAAATGAAACCGGCCTTACGGTTAACAGAGAAGGACATCCAATGGGCTCACTTTACGGATATCAGGCAGATGGCTATATAGTTCCGGAGGATTATGACAACGAAGGGAATTATATCGGTGCTACACAAATTGGAAATTACGGCCCCGGAGATATTAAATATGTCGACCAATTAACAGTTGATACTGATGGAGACGGAATACCGGATGAAGCCGATGGTGTAATCAATACTTCTGACAGGATAATCATTGGAAATACCATACCGCGTTATACCTTCGGATTAAACCTCTATAGCGAGTTTAAAGGAATTGACCTAACTTTGTTTTTTCAAGGTGTGGGGAAAGCTGACGGATATGTGTGGGGCCACTCAATTGCTTCATTTTTCGAAGGAGGCTCAATGCCTGAAATTGGAAAAGATTACTGGACACCTGAAAACAGGGATGCAATGTTTCCAAGACTGGCTTTTAACAACAGTAACAACCAGCAAAATTCATCATTTTGGATAAAAGATGCTTCCTATCTGCGTCTTAAAAATGTTCAACTTGGATACACGATTCCCAAAAATCTTATTTCAAAAGTTGGTATCTCTAAATTAAGGTTTTATGTGAGTACCGACAATGTATTTACCCTTTCAAATTTCTGGGAATATTTTGATGTAGAAGCTCCTGTTTTAAGTGGATACGGAAACTTTTATCCTATTATGCGCACTACTTCAATTGGTATTGATCTAACATTTTAATTAAAGTTATCGAATTATGAAAAAGTTAATATATTTTATATTCAGCATATTTTTATTTGCATCCTGCAGTGATTTTCTGGAAAAGTACCCAATGGATTCACCATCAGACAAGACTTTTTTAGCCAATGAAACAGAAATTGAAATGGCACTTGTAGGATGTTATACAAACCTTTATACCGCGTGGGAGGGAATGCCTTTTTTTCTGGCTTTTGAGGAATTATCAGATAATGGTTGGGACAGAAATACTAATGATGTACAAAAACTATCACAAGGGGCAAACGATGCTACCAGCAGCTTTGCAAAAGATGTATGGAGCTCTTGTTATAGCGGCATCAGCAGATGTAACTATTTAATTAATAATTTGGCAGAAGTTGAAAACGTAAGTAATGAAATTGTTACTCAAGCTCAAGCAGAAGCTCAATTTCTGAGAGCTTACTACTATTCATATTTAATTGATTTGTATGGAGATGTTCCATTGATTTTGGAAACACTAACATTAGACAATGCAGAAGTGCCACGCAGTCCTAAAGAAGAAGTTTTAAATCAGATATTCAAGGACTATGATGAAGCATCAGCGGTTTTGGCAACCACTAATAACCCCACCTCCGGAAGGCCATCCCGCCTGGCTGCTTTAGCACTTAAAGCAAGGATTGCATTGTACAATGAAAAGTGGGATATAGCAATAAGTGCCGCTTCTGAAGTAATGAAATATGAGGGTACGGAAACGTTACTCGATCCGAGTTTTGCAAACCTTTATACTTATGAAGGACAGACCTCCAAAGAGATTCTTTTTTCGATTCAATACCTGTTTGGCCATAGAGTACACCCAATTTTCAGACTTTTTGGAAGTAGAAACGGTGGAGGCCATGCTAATAAAGTTCCATCTTACCAATTGGTTGATTCTTACGGATGTAAAGACGGACTTTCAATCGATAAATCTCCTTTATACGATCCTGCAAAACCCTGGGACAATAGAGATCCACGTCTCGCATGGACTTTTGCACTGCCCTCTTCCGGATATTCAGATTGGAAAAATGAACCAGGATGTATCTTTCAGGGGTTTCAGTACGAAACTCACCGCGACAGTGTCAAATGCTGGAATTATCATAATACACCACCTTCCCGGGTCGATAATCAGGATGCCTTAAATGCTTATGCATCTTTTACTGGCATTAGCTGGCGAAAATTTGTAAATGACGAAAACTACGGAGACGTAAACAACTGCGATAACAACATAATAGTTATCCGCTATGCTGAAGTACTCCTGATTTATGCCGAAGCCAAGGTAAAAGCCGGTCAGGTTGACCCTACGGTATATGCTGCACTGAACAAGATACGTGCACGCTCAGATATGCCGGAAATAGCTGAAACAAGCGACGATGAATTGTTCTATGCGATTGCACGGGAACGTCGTCACGAACTCTCAGGTGAAGGGCAAAGGCTTTCTGATATCCGTCGCTGGAAAATTGCTGAAAATGTAATGAACGGCTTTTTGCTCGGCAGGATGCAAAAATCTTATCCCGGCAAGGCCCCCGTTATTGATAGTTGGGGCACACCCAATTATGTTGCAGCTGGAATTCCTATTGCATCTGACGTAAATAATCCAAATACATCAATGCGGACAGTGGATAAACGAGTTTTTAATCCAAACAAAGATTATTTATGGCCCATACCATATATCGAACGGCAAACTAATCCAAGTTTGACACAAAATCCAAACTGGGAATAAATGTGAGTTCCTTAAAATGGGATATTATTCCGGATATGGGATTAGTATAGTATAGATTTTGGTTCCCCGGTAGTTGTACCAGGGAACCATTCTTTTCAAATCTAAACCAGATGAAAAGTCGTTAACTTTATAATCGTCATGTTTTAGCATAAAAAGTTGAATTATAGGTACAGGCAATAAAACATATAAACATTTTTTCTATGAGATTTTTAATATATAATCTTCAAAAACTGTTATTAGTAGCTTTTTTTATACCTTGTATAACTATTGCTCAGAACAAAAATAGTGTGCCATTTGAAATTAACCTTCCAAAACGTGGTCTTTGTGCCCATCGGGGTGCCATGGAAACTCATCCTGAAAACACTATACCTGCTTTTCGTGAAGCAGTGAAAGCCGGGGCTCATATGATTGAATTCGACGTTCAGCTCACCAAAGACAAAAAATTAGTGGTGATGCATGATGCCACCGTTGATCGTACTACAGACGGTACAGGAAAAGTTTCTGAGCTTACCTTGGCAGAAATAAGAAAGTTGGATGCCGGAATAAGGAAATCTCCTGAATTTGCAGGATTACAAGTTCCAACTTTCCAGGAAGTTCTTGACGAAATGCCTTTAAATGTGTGGTTGAATATTCACTTAAAAGGTGTAGGGCAAGCACCTCAAATGATCGCTGAGATTCTAAAGAAAGAAAATCGTCTCCACCAGGCTTTCCTCGCCTGTGGTGCAGATGCTGCTAAATTAGTGCGTTCCATAGTTCCGGAAATTCTGATATGCAATATGGACCGACAGGAAACAAATTGGGAATATATTTCAGAAACAATTAAAATGGATGCAGATTTCATCCAATTACGAGGTGAAATATTACCCGAATTTACAGATTATTCCAAAATATTAAAAGAAAACGAAATTCGCATAAATTATTACGGCACAGATTCTCCTGACGATATTAAAAGATTATTTGAACTTGGAGTGGATTTCCCGCTTGTAAACAACATAATTAATTCAATTGAAACTGCGAAGAATCAAAGGATAGAAATTGCAAAACCACTTTTCCATTCAAATCATATGAAGTATTAAAATTATGTAGATCACATATCAAAAATGTAAGGTTATCAGCCTGATACAAACGTGATTCCCCCCACTACTGCGCATAGAAAAGATAGTTTCCTATTTTAACATAAATTATTTACTTCAAAATCAAGATCTTCCCTAATAAAATGCCACGTAATAAAATAAGTATTGCGTGGATCCTTTTTTCTACATCCACAATTTAGGATAGAAAATGAATAAAACTGTTATTTTTATTTATATTTAACAACCATTAATTTTTTAATAAAAATCCAATATGAACTTAAACATAAATATTTCAGTACCTGTAGGTGTCGAAAAACCTAACGAGGTGAACATCAAAATTTTCGAGTATAAATTAGGTAAAAATGATGTCCAACAATACAATCGTATCGACACTTTTATTAATTATATAAGAAACTTCAAAAAGTTAGTAAATAATACTTATTTCATACTCCCGGTAAATAGAAAGTCTCTGAAAATCGATTCATTTTCAAGATTATTCTTCTCCCCCATCAGCTATAGTATTTGCAAATTCCTTAAAAGAACTGCTTTAAAGAAAAC
>DASRQG010000147.1:0-5323 GCA_035645995.1 Mariniphaga sp.
GGCCTGATCAGGTAATAACCAATAGATGTTTTAGAGTTGAAATCCATATTTTGACCCTATTAAGACCATACCATGTCCAGTCCCGATCGAACCAACACTGGACTTGATATGGTATTTGACACTCGGTTCACTTCAACAAAAATGGCAAAAAGGCCTGTTAACTACTTTAAATTTCTTTAATTCAAAGCCGCTCTATCTGTCCGGGAAAAATACCGTCCAATAATTCGAATTCATTATATTTGCCCCTTCCTAAAAAAGAACGAAAGAATGAGAAAAGCAACAATTACAACCGGACTACTAATAGTACTATTTCTTTTTACCAACTATCAAATATCAAATGGGTGCACAAATTTCCTTATAACAAGAGGAGCCTCAGTTGATGGGTCAACGATGGTTACGTATGCAGCCGATTCACACAATCTTTATGGTGAGTTATACTCTCAACCTGCACAAGATCATCCGGAAGGTGCCATGCGTGATATCTACGAATGGGATACCGGCAAGTACCTTGGACAGATTCCACAGCCTCGTCATACTTACAGTGTTATTGGAAACATGAACGAATATCAGCTGGCTATTGCTGAAACTACATTCGGTGGCCGCGAGGAACTTAGCTCACAGGCTGGTGCTATTATGGATTACGGCAGCCTGATATATGTTACCCTGCAACGTGCAAAAACAGCACGTGAAGCCATTGAAACTATAGCCGGCCTGGTTGAGAAATATGGCTATTACAGTTCCGGAGAATCATTTTCAATTGCTGATCCCAATGAAGTATGGATCATGGAACTTATAGGAAAAGGAGAAGGAGAAAAGGGTGCAGTATGGGTTGCACTTAAGGTACCGGATGGATATATCAGCGGCCATGCCAACCAGGCTCGTATTACCACCTTTCCGCTTAATGATTCAGAAAACTGTATGTACTCACCTGATGTTATTTCGTTTGCCCGAAAAAAAGGCTGGCACAAAGGACCGGATGCTGAATTTAGCTTTTCAGATGTTTATGCACCGGTTGATTTTGGTGCAGCACGTTTTTGTGAGGCAAGAGTTTGGTCGGGATTTAATAAAGTAGCATCAGGAATGGAAAAATATACAGATTATGCCAAAGGTTTGATAAAATATGATGATTCAAACAATTATGCTGTTAACCGGATGCCCTTATGGATCAAACCGGATAAAAAGTTAAGTGTTCGTGACGTACAGAACATGATGCGTGACCACTATCAGGATACAGAACTGGATATGACACAGGATATAGGTGCAGGGCCTTTCGCGCTTCCCTATCGCTTCGGAAGGTTAACCTGGCAGGTTGATTCAGTAGAGTATTGTAATGAAAGGCCTATTTCAACACGTCAAACAGGGTTCTCGTTTGTAAGTCAGAGTCGTAACTGGCTGCCGGATCCTATAGGCGGAATCCTGTGGTTCGGCGTTGATGATACATATAGCACTGTTTATGTACCTATGTATTGTGGAATTGAAGAAATCCCGGAATGCTTTGCAGAAGGGAACGGAGATATGCTGACCTATAGCAATACATCTGCATTTTGGACCTTTAATAAAGTTTCAAACTTCGCATATATGCGCTATAGCGATATGATACAAGACATCAAAAAGGTACAAGCTGAATTAGAGGATAATTTTGAAACGATAGTTCCACTAATTGACAAAGCTGCAAAAGGACTTTATGATACAGAAGGGCCCGACCGTGCACGAGCATTCATAACCCGCTATTCGGTTAATGAAGCCGGTTTTGTAACATCAAGCTGGGAAACGTTATGGCAATACCTGCTTATTAAATATTTAGACGGAAACATAAAAAAAGAAAAAGATGGTCGGTTTGAACGTTCAGAAACAGGAATGCCGGTTTATCCAAATTTCCCGGAGTATCCTGATTGGTGGTATAAAATTATAGTAGATCAGACAGGTGACCATTTTAAGGTTCGCAACTGATTTTTTGACACAATAAGTTGGATCCTGCAATCTAATGTAAATACAAATCCTGAAAAGAAAGGATTCTGTTTCAATCAGATTAAATTTTTATTCAGGGGTATTGCCATGTAAAAAAAAGTATTACTTTTGCGGCTGATTTAAAGCAATCTCTTTTTCGCAACGGCGGATTACATTGCCACATTAATAAAATTATTTCTAAAATGGATTTAATAAAATTTGTAGAAAACGAATTTGCGGTTGAAAAGAAACATCCCGAATTTAAAGCCGGAGACACAGTAACCGTAGGTTATTTAATTCGTGAAGGGAACAAAGAACGTGTACAGAATTTCCGTGGCGTAGTAATTCAATTACGCGGAAGCGGAAACACAAAAACTTTCACTGTAAGAAAAATGTCCGGCAACATTGGAGTAGAAAGGATTTTCCCTTTGTATTCTCCTTTCATTGATAACATAGAAGTTAACAAAAGAGGAAAAGTACGTCGTAAAAGAATATTTTATCTACGTGGACTTACCGGCAAAAAAGCACGTATCAAGGAAAAAAGATTTTAACGACAGTTGGTGTCATAGTAAAAAAGGCTTTTATACAAAAGCCTTTTTTTATGGATTTAAATGTATTAAATCCGATTTTATGAATTAGATAATAATTAAACTACAATCTTCATTTACCCCTTTAATAATTCAGCAGCAGTTTTTAAAGTTGTATCCGTTAAATTTTCTCCACCAACCATTTTAGCCAGTTCCTCTACACGCTCTTCATCATTCAACTGTTTCACCGACGAATATGTTTTCCCGGCTTCTTCATACTTATACACCCTGAAATGGGCATCCCCTTTTGCTGCGATTTGGGGTAAATGTGTAATATTAATGATTTGAGTAGTAGCAGCAAATTCTTTTAGAATATTTCCCATTCGTAATGCTATTTCCCCTGAAATTCCTGAATCAATTTCATCAAAGACTACGGTAGGCAGAGCTTTAGAAGTACGCAACAGATTCTTAACAGCCAACATTAATCGAGACATTTCACCTCCCGATGCTATTTTTGATATCTCGGATGGTGTTGTATCTATATTTGCACTGAATAATACTGAAACTGAATCTTTACCATCGGGGCTAAAATCAGAAAGCGGTTCATGTATAATCTTGATTTTTGATTTCGCCATACCCAGTTGGGATAAATCATTAACTACTGCCTTTTCAATCGCTGCAAATGATTGTTTACGGGCACTTGTCAGCCGATTAGCAATTCCATCAAGTTTTGTTTTATGTGCTGTTAGTAAGGCTTCCATTTCAGCAATTTGTTCCTCATGATCATTAACCTGCCCAATTTTATTGCTGTATAAATTTTTAAGTTCAATTAATTCTAATACTGTATTAACCTGATGTTTTTGTTGCAAACCATAAATAAGGTTCAGCCTGTCATTAACAAAATCAATACGGGCTGCATCAAAGTCAACATTCTCTGCCAACCGTTCGCTTTCCTCAAGAATATCTCTCAGTTCAAGTGTACAACTTTGTACTCGTTGAATTATATCAGGAACCTCTTCAACATACTGTTGAATACCTTCAAGAAATTTCTGACTGCTTTTTAGATTCTGTATCAATGATATATTATCATTTTCCAACAACTGCTGCACACCCGCGAAAGCAGATTTTATTTCCTCGGCATGGGTAAGTTTTTCGAGTTCCGCTTCAAGGTCATCCTGTTCACTTTTCTCCAGCTTTGCTTCTTCAAGTTGATTGAATTGGAACAGCCAGTAATCGAGGTCTGCCTTCTCTTTCTCATTTTCAGACCTCAAATCTTCCAGCTTTTTTTGAAGCTTCACATATTCGGACCAGCCTAATTTATATTCCTGAAGAACTTCACCTGCACCTGATACCACATCTACAAACTGAAGTTGAAATTTCCTGTTTCCTAATTCAAGATTTTGATGCTGGGAATGAATGTCGATAAGATGAAGTCCTAACTCTCTTAAAGTTTTAAGAGAGACGGGAGTATCATTAATAAAAGCTCTGGACTTACCCGATGGACTTATCTCCCGTCTGAGTATAGCGGGATTATCATAATCGAGGTCGTTTTGTTCAAAAAACTGTTCCAGTTTATAATCAGCCAACTCAAAGAAACCTTCAACAATACATTTCTCATTCTGATTTTTAAGCACTGATAAATCAGCACGATTACCAAGAATTAATCCAAGAGCACCAAGAATAATGGATTTCCCCGCCCCTGTTTCACCGGTAATAGTATTTAACCCTGCATGAAACTCAACATCAAGGTTGCTTATAAGGGCATAATTAGAAATAGCAAGTCGGATCAGCATAAGAAGAATAAATTACAAATCAGCACTTTCAGAAATTCGTTTGTACTTGTTGCCATTCGAGGGGTCAACTTCATTAAGAATTGCCAAAACACGATTTCTTTCATCGGAGATCGATTTGGAAAAAACATTTACCAATTCATCTGCCTTAGCATCAAAAAACATTTGCAAGATGTAAGTAGATGGCCTGCGACGGAAAACCTTTTGAATGTCTCGTAATGATTGCGCTATATTATTTCTTCCCTCCTCAGGGTTTTCTGCCATTAAATCAAGACCCTGCCGATGATAAGTATACAATGTTTTTCTGAAATCGGCATATGACCTGTTCAAAACATTTTCCACAAGCCAATATCTGTTTCTTTCACCTTCAAATGCCTTCCAGCCTTTTTCATTAGCATTCTGAGAATTATTTACTATTGACTGGGCCTTTTCGAAATATGGTGTTCCACCTTCTGGAGAGAAAGTATCATAATCAAATCCCAGAATAACATATGCATAAAAAGCAAGAATGTTAGTCAGGTTATCACGATTCGAAGTTTCATTAAACTCGAGCGGCTGAAACTCCACATAACGGCACCTGAAATCATTATCTTTAATATTCAGAACCGTAGATTCATACCCCGAACCAAATACCGGACGAATTAATTGCACTTGTATTGACCCCCTGAATTCATCAGCAGAAAGCTGTTCGTCGAGACGAATAAGAATATTACATTTTATTTTCTCATCGTAAGTATAGGTATGTTCCGTCCATTTTCTGTTGTTCATGAACTCATAGATATCCGACTGCATGGTACGGAAAACCTGCCTGTTGGCTCCCTGGATGCTTTGTGCAGTAACTGTAACATTACATCTTAACTCCTGCGCCTGAATAACCGTAAAGGAAAGAACCACCAGTACTAAAATTATCAGTTTCTTCATAGTTCCCTGTTTTATAAGGGTAAATTTATATAAAATATAAGGAAAATATTCAGCCATTTACAAACGAAACAATCATCTTAACAATATCGTTGGCCACTTCCTTCTTAGTTTTTAACTCAAAAGGCCACATTTTATTGT
>DASRQG010000148.1:0-2244 GCA_035645995.1 Mariniphaga sp.
ACTGATTTGATATAAGGCTGTGGAACAGGTAAGTTTCACAGTCTTGTTCTAACTTTATACGGTGGATTTGGATGCTGTTACATTTTTAGTTTTCCTTAAAATTAAATGATTGGGAAAATTTAATGTATTTTATTTTGTCTGTTTCCTAAATTCTTCAATTATATTTAAATTGTCAAACAAAACTTTACATAAATATTAAAATAGTATTGACAGGTATTTACAAACCAAAACTTTTGAAATGAAAGCTTCCTGGAAATATTTTTATATAGCCTTATCAATTAGAGGAATCGTTAAAACCAATAGATTTTTTATTCTGGGTATAGTATTTTTATTGGGAACGGGTACTTCCTGTAACGATAAAAACAAGATGCACCCTGAACCGGTACAATTTAATTGGAACTTTGAATCAGGCGCAGAAGGCTGGACAGGTGATTTTACAGATTATAGAGTTGGTGAAGAGGCATCTTTTACATTTTCTTTTGGCCACGATACGCTTCCTGAGCCGCCGGGTGCTGGTCAGGGAGCATTAAAACTGTCGGGGTACAGTGCCAACAGCGATATGTTTATGTATATTAAGAAAAGAGTAAGTGGTTTACAACCCAACACAGTATATTATGCTACTTTTTCCATACAGTTTGCCAGTGATATACCGGGCAGCGATAATAATCCTGTTGTAGCAGAGAAGGATGGTGTTTATATTTCAGCCGGTGTTGCCACTGTTGAGCCTGTTAAAAAAGTGGAAGAAAATGGTAATTATGGGCTTAACATTGGCAAGAGCAATTTAAATCAGAATGGCGAAAATATGGTGGTAATGGGTACCATCTTGAATGAAACAGAACAATCATTATATGCTTTAAAAACTCATTCAAATGAGAATCCGCTGCATTTTATTAGCGATGAAAATGGGGAAGCATGGATTATAATTGCTGTTGATTCAGGAATAGAAGCAGCTATCACTATTTATTTTAACGAAATTAGTGTGGAGTTCTTTTAATTGAGGCTTGGCAAAATTTCCCCTATAACTTTAATTGAAGTTTTTTCTCAGGAAGTGGTGTGCGTTGCCATGCATAAAGCGTTCAACTATGTCGGCTGCTTTCATGCGATTAAAATCCTTGAGACCGTCAGACATTGAAGAAGCAAGGAAATTGTAGGCATGCTTCTCCAGGTAGCTGTCAAAGAGAGGCATGTCTTCTGCAGTCCAGTATCCATTTAGCGGATCTACTAATCCATCATAATCTGATCCTATACATTGGATTCCCCACGCATACAGATTATTACGGTCTAGAACTTCAGCGATATGCTGAATCTGGTTCCATACCAGGCGTGATTTATAAAAGAGCATTTTTCTTCGGTTCAAACTCGGGCCACTATTCTTTAATTCAGTTTTACTGGCAATACGACGTTCGTCGAGTTGGATACCAAATATGCCACCTGATTTCGCTATACGTACTATTTCATCGTCATAAAAGTTGATATCAGCAGGTTGAAATTTTCCATAATTAAATAAATCATCCTCCACCAATTCTGTAGCTGAACGGAATCCATTTACAGCACCATGACTGACAATCAGAGGTATGATTTCGTTGGGAAAATTTTGTTCCAGAAACTGGTAGTAATCATTGCGTGAAGCAACGCTCATATGTTTTAAATCGATCAGAATCCTTTTTCCCCCGGAGGTGTCAAGTAAAGAGCTTAGCACCTTATAGCCGAGTGGATGAATCCCCTCGTTCATTCCGGCAGATTGGTCACAGAATTTTCTAACTATTCCACCCAGACTTTGCGCATGTCCGGCGAGTTCATTATAAAAATGATGGGTGAGGCTTACAAAGTACATTCGGTGGTCCCATTGTTTCACCTTTTTTATATTTTTCAGTACCTCTGTTTCGTTAACTTTTTTACCCATTAATTGAAGGCCTGTGTTAAAAGCATGTGTGCCTTCCATGGTGAGGATTACAAAGATAGTATTGACATTCGGTTCGGTAAATTTATCAACCTCATCAAAAGAAGAAATAATCTTATAGGCATACCACCGTCCGTCAATCTTTACCCGATAACCATCCAGTTGTTTATAGAAATCGTATTCCATCTGTAATCCTGTAAAATAATCAGGCATTGTTTGTATGTGATCGATGTATTTTTTACCGAACCCTGTAACGAAATTAGAGATGATATCTGATGGTAACTTAGTACCAAATTTATTAATTACAAAACCTTTTTCGAGACCACTTAATGAAACACAGACAA
>DASRQG010000149.1:0-24817 GCA_035645995.1 Mariniphaga sp.
ACTTGTAACAGCCACTACAGATGTAGATTCAGGATTCTGAATAACAGCCGGCCATTCAATAATACCAGGGACACGAACTCCACCCTCGTACATACTGCCTTTTTGAGCCCTCAGGGTCATACCAGTGCGAGCGGCAGTTGCACAGGTACCATTATCTCCACAATATAAGATAATTGTATTTTCCTGTAACCCATTATCAGAAAGAAATTTACGGAGTTTACCTATAGAGCGATCCATGGCTGTAATTTCGGCATACCGTTCCTGCAAAACATCACGAAGTGGCCTTAATACCTGTTCCCCTGTTTCATTTGAAGTTAGCCTGACTACTTTATTGTTCAGAGAGTCAGGTAGATTATTGTAGAGGGCAAGATCTTCAGGAGTACCGCTATAAGGTTCATGAGGTGATCCGAACCATACAACGGCCAGAAAAGGTTGGTTCAGTTGCTTTGTTCGTTGAATGTATTCTATTGTTTCCTCAATAATAACTTCGGACCCCTCTCCTATTATTTGCTCAGGAGGGTTACCATTTCTTGACATGACCGGATCCATTTCAAAAAAATTATCGTGCGACAGCCACTCATCAAATCCCATTGCACCGGGATTAGTTGGCGAACCTTTTTTCACAGGCCCTACATGCCATTTTCCAAAATGGGCTGTTGAATATCCTGCGTCTTTTGCAATATGAGCAATAGTTATCTCCTCCGGCCTTAATGACCAGCCGGGAGTAAAAGTTCCATAGCGGTTCGGATGCCTGCCCGTTAAGACACTACCTCGTGTTGGAGAACAAGTAGGATGTGCAGAATAAAAACGGTCAAACCTCAACCCATTCGAAGCCATTTCATCCAATACAGGGGTCTTAACAAAGGGATGTCCGTTATAGCCTACCTCATCCCAGCCATGATCATCTCCCATAAGCAGGATAATATTCGGAAAATCATTGGATGATACTTCCTTTGTAGTTGATTGATCACATGAAGACCCTAAGCATACTAATAAGGCTAAAGCCGGAATATTACGTGAAGAAATGTTCATTGGTTCTTTTTATAATAATGTCAAAAATAATAATCTATTAAGAAAAAAATAAAACTAATGATATTATTTTAAATGACAAGTGCTTTAATTTTATGGTGTAAAATTTCATCCGATGAAATATTCATTGGAATAAATAAAGACTATTAAATGTGAACAGTCACATTTAGATTGAGAAAAATATGATTATAATGTTGTAGAATTGGCAGGTAAGTAGTTAAATTAGAACCAGATATTCATTATTATAAATCAAACTTATTTGGGTTTAATGAACATGAATTCAGACCGGTCAATCCAGCCGGTTCTTAAGTCTAACCTAAACCAACCATCACTATTTTTCTTGTGAATCCGTGTGGGAGAAAATGCACCATACTCTTTAATATCGTATTCTGTCCATGTTTTCCCCAAATCGGGAGAATAAATGACCCCTAAAGTAAATGGAGAAGCAACAGCAATATGTGTAGCGAGAATTACACCATCCTCAATGATCATAGTAGCTGTTTCATATTTTGGATTAAAAAGCATCGTATGTTTTTTAGGATTGGCAATATCAGCCGGGTCACAACAGAAGATTCCTCTGTCGTATGGTTCGGGACCATTAGCATCACTGATCCAATACATTTTACCGTCAACAAAATTTATCCCACCACCTTTATATCTTGAATTTAAGCTCTCTGTGATAATAACTTTCCAATCCCATTTGTCGTTTTTGGCATCATAGGTACCCCGTAGCCAATGACATTCCATGCCTTTAGGCCTGTTTCCATCGCCTGTGCAGGCATAAAAAGCTTTTTCTGCCGGATTATATGCAACAGAATGAATGTGACGGCATATAATAGGATTATCGGGATTTCCTAATAGCTTGCCTGAAGCACCGCCACCTTTTGATCCATTGTCACTGAAATAAGGGTTTTGACCAAATGTATAAGCAATTTTTACAGTTTTACCATGGTCAGTTGAGTAATATATGTTAACCGGAGCTGCTCCTCCTTCAACATTGCAATAATTTCCCCATACAAGCATTTCTTTCCCGTCAATAATCCATGAATCAGCTCCTGTTAGTGTATGGAAATACCACCCGGGATAATCAGGATTTTGTGGTGTATGTGGAAGATAATCTGTTCCATCAATATCCTTTACAGTAATTTCCTTAAATGATTTTAAATTATTTTTGCTGAGGAACAATTTTTCCTGAGTGGCAAAAAGTATATTTCCATTATCAAATATGTGACTAAAAGTTATTTTATCAGCCTCAGAGAATGTGTTTCTATACTTCCATGAATTGCTGTTATCAATTGATAACAAAATTTCATTTTCAGTGAATCCAAAAGATTTATTTTTATTTTGGGAGTCGACATAGGGTGTATTGGGTGGTTTTCGATATAAAAAATGCCTGGTAGAATTATACGCTGCAGGTCGATCATTTTGTGTATTATTCGTGCTTATAAAAGATATATTAAATGGAAACAAACCCGGAATCATAAAAGCAGCAGCTGTACTGCCCGATTTTTTAATGAAACTTCTTCTCGTTTCTTTATTTTTCTTTTCCATTTTGAAAATTAATTTTATTGAAGTTATTATTTCAAAGTTTTATAAATATCTTTCTTTTATACAACCAATAAACAACCAACCAATGCATTAGAGTAATCCCGCATGCCATTATGAATGATTCAAATTTACCTAAGTATGGAATTAAAGGTAACAAAAAGAATGTGACAATGGCCCTAAAGTCAATAATACGAGCCAGAAAATAAATCGTTATTGGATTAAGACCTATCACTATGAAAAAGAATGCCCACCTACTATATCCTTTCACATCAATTATCCAATAAAATATACCCAACAAAACAGAACTTATTCCTGCTGTAAGCAGAACAAAAGAACCAGACCATAGATTCTTAATAACTGGTATCCAGAGTGACAGAACCATACTACAAAAAATTAATATTGTTCCTCCAAATATTAATCCTTTTACTTTAATTAATGGACTGTTATCTTTTTGAATCCAATAACCGGCTAAAATCCCTAATAGACCTGTTGATATTGGAGAAAGAATATAGGGTGTAAATAATTTTCTGAATTTTGGAGATAATACATCTGATGCCAAACTACCGATATAATTTGAAAAATTGCCTTCCGGAGTTAGATTACCCGCACCAAATCCAGGAACTGGTATAAATTTCAAACTTAAACTGTAGAGTATTATTATTCCAAACGCCCAATAGAGGATTCCTTTAACTTTGGTATTTACCAATATAAGTGAAGAAAAAAAATAGCCAACAGCTAAAAGTTGAAGAACACCATAATATCCTAATGTTTTAAGATTTGGATCTTTGATGCCATAGTAGATTAAGCCAAGCACAAACATTGTAACTGACCTTAAAAATATATGTTTATAAAGATCATATTTTTTAGCTCCTTTTCTTATTCTACTTTCAATTGAAAAAGGTTGAACAACGCCTATCAGAAACAGGAACATAGGAAATATTAAATCATAAAAATGAAATCCAATCCATTCAACATGCCTGAGTTGTTGGTCAAGAGTTGTAAAGATAAAATTATTGGATAGTTCAGGTAATGATCTCATTATTCTATCACCTCCTATTATCCAAAACATAGTGAATCCTCTTAAGGCATCAATGGAAGTGACACGACGGGGTGAATTTAATATTTGGTTTGTCATCAATTATAAGTTTAGGTGATTTATGTTCTCAATAATTGAACTGCAACCATATAAATTGCATGGTGATGAATACTTTTCACTTGATTTTGTGAACTAGATAATAAAATCTACTAAAGTCTGTGACTATATTCTATTCTTGAAAATCGTTTCGTTACTTTTTGGGAAGAAAGATTTTTATGTAATTTTTTCAATAATCGATTTCTAGTTACTATCGAAAGTTATAATAGATTGTCGATTCTAATAATAAGTAAAAAAAAAGAGTTTTGACCGTTATTAGAAAAGCTTATTGTTTTTCTCCTAAAAGGAAGAAGAAATAGTAAAAGCAGAATCCAAATTTACCTTTTTAAATGCGTTCTTTATTTATGTAATTAGGACACATCATTTTTTCGGATCATGCGTTTTTACTATTTCTCTACTACCATGAAATTTTAATTATTTATAATTATCGGGATTTTCATCTTGCCATTCATTTATGCCGTCACGAATTCTATTCCTGAATGATAAAGTATCCTGGCAATGATATGTTAGTTCACCGGCCTGGTATTTATAGTTCAAAAACAGCTTTCTCTCCTGAAGAAGCTTAGATCCGTTAAAAGCGTTTGCTCCATCTGCTTCAAAAGCATTAGTAGCCCCGGTAGCACTGCTTATAGTAACATTAGTTCCATTAAGAGTTAATACCATTTCAGGAATATTGGTTCTTGTTCTGCTAAAACCGTTAGTTACTACAGCATTAGGGGCTATAGTAGAAAGTTGCATTATTTCATTTGAAGATTGATTCACTTTTGTTGGATAAGTAATTGTTTCAACTACTGTACCTTCAGCATCTTTTACTACAGTTATTCCTCCATGTAAATAATTTCCAAATAACATATTCTCATACCTTAAGCCTATTACAGTTGACCTTAGATTTTCAATAATAGTGTCGGCATCAGCACTGGTAATATAAAAAGGAATAGCGTATATTGGATTTATCGTTTCAGGATTTCCAAGGAATTTAGCTGAATCCACCATTAGTGTAACATAACCTGAATGCCAATCTTTTTCAATAACTATCTTGTCAGGATTGCTTAATGTATAAAAATCAGCAGGTAAGGGAAGCAGGTCTGTTACTTTATTTGCCGGTTCATTTACCCAAAACCAATTATGGTTTTGCATTTTATCCAGTATATCAGGTGTAACCAGGCTATTATCAATGGTAAAATTAACATTCCGTGTTTGGTTGTTTTCCAGAACCCCTCCAAGTTGAGCTCCTATCCTAATCTTCAGCCCTTCTCCTACAACAACTGTTCGAACATTTACCGGATTTGGGAAATATACTCCATCAAATTCATAATCCAATACATAATCATCATAGCAAGAAATCGTTAAGGCCAAGAGTATTAAATAAGCAAAAACTTTTTTCATAATCCTTATATTTTTATGTTTATTTCCAATTATCCCAACCTTCATTTTGAATAAGATTATTCATCTTTAATATTTCAGAATATGGAATTGGAAGATATGCTGAGCTGTAATTACGATCTTCTACTGTATAGTCGAGATTGTAAGTATATGTACCATCCGTATTAAGAGTAATCCGAGCTGCATTCACTGCCTCGTTGAATTCACTAAGGTCAGTAGACCAACGACTCAAATCGAAAAACCTTAAACCTTCGAAACATGTTTCAATTCGTCGTTCATTTTTGACAAATGCATCAAAGTCCTCCGTACTATTTATACTTGCCAGATATGCATCCGGGACAGCCGGTGGTAATGGTGAAACTCCATCTGCACCATCGGGTGTTTTTCTTGCACGAAGATATTGAATAGCTTCTTTTGCAGACATCCCATAAGTTGCAACATCATCTGGCCCTACCATGTGATTTGCTGCTTCAGCGAAGGCAAGAATCATATGAGCCCATCGGATAAAGAACTTAGAACGTGGTAAAGTGCTAATATTGGCATCTCCGGCATTCCACCCCATATACACAAACTTTTTAATGTGGTAATTTGTCCTGCTATTCTCTAAAATTCTTTGAGCAGCATCTTTTCCACCGATCCAGTTTTGGAACGTGTACATGGTTTCACCGGTATTATTTCGTTTTGCTTCAGCTGTGTTGTAAAAAATGGTGCTATAAAAACGTGGATCACGTCCAACATAGGGATCCTGAGCGTTATACCCGCTAAGCTCATGGTTAATGGGATAACCATTTGCCATCGGAAATGCATCAACAAGTTGTTGTGAAGCACCAAGTCCACCGGTTCCGGAAAAGCCACCTGGATAAAACATCCGTTCAGTCAGGTCATCCTGTACATACCGGGAGCTAAATATTATTCCAGGGAAATTGGGATCAAACCAGTTTACCGGCTTCAAAGGATCAAATCCATTATTTACATTATCCACATTCAATTTAAAGTCGATTACTTCTTTTGCATTTTTAGCAGCCAAATCCCAGCGAGACATATCGTTCCCCGGATTAAACCGTGGACTTGCCCAGGTAAGATAAAGGTTAGCTTTAAGTGCTGTCATGGTAATTCCATCCATACGTCCCCAATATTTTCCACCAGAATAAAGTAATTCTCTTGAATCATTCACTAAAAAATCTCTGTGTGCAATGGGTAAATAATGTTGAGCAGAATCAATATCTGCCAGAATTTGGTTCACGCACTCCTCATAAGTATTACGCTGCAGATTAATATCCAAAGCTTCTGCATCAAAAGGTTCAGTTACAATAGGAAACCCCAGCATTTCGCCATTAATCCCTTTTCCCCCAAATTTCTGAAGAAGATCCCATTGGAACCAAGCTCTGAGGGCAAAAGCTTCACCTTGTAATCGACGACGTACTAATTGATCTAAATCAGGTTCAACCAGGTACCGTGTATTGTAACCCCGGTTATCATTCAGGAACAGGTTTACTAAATAAATTCCCTGATAGTCACGATTCCAGTATGTATAAAATGGATCCATACCAGTTATAAGGGCACCTGTTGCCATACGTTGTAAGGCATGAGTAGTGCTTGTAATTACTCCATTATCTGTTGCTCCATCAAGAAATGCACCTTCATTATTGATATAATTGTATGACATCAGGTCATAACATCTGTTTATCAATCCCTGAACCCGGTCAGGGTAATTCCAGATATCCTCATCAGTATAATATCCACGTGGATAGGGTTCCAATATGTTCTCACACGATACCGATATCAGAAGCATTAATAATAATAGTCTTATATTCATTCTGTTCATGATTTAAAAGGTTAAAGAAATTCCAGCTGTATAAGTTTTATTGAGAGGATAGCTGGTAATACCTGAGTTAGGTGATTCGGGATCTATATCTTTTACAGATGAGATTGTTAATAAATTGGCTCCTCTTAAGAATATCCGCATTCCGGTTGTCTTAAAGCTATGGGATTTTTTTCCTCGAATAGTATAGGCTATTTCAGCATTCTTAATCTTGAAATAATCTCCTTTAGTTAACCAAAAGTTAGAGGCCCGGAAATTATTATTAACTCTTTCATAAGTCAGTTTGGGATAAGCATCTCCCAAATTGTCTCTAACAAAAGCTGAATAGTTGTCATCTCCCCATCCATTATGAAAATATGAACTTGTTAACGGAATATCATAAAAAGCAGCACCTGTACCAATTGCAAATATTTCAAAATTCTTAAACTTAAGATTCAGGTTGAGTGAATAAAACACCTGTGGAGTGGTATTCCCAATTGCAGTGTAATCATTTTCGTCGATCACACCATCACCATTCATATCTTCATATTTTAAGTCATCCTTATGTAACACAGGATCAAAAAGTTGAGGAACTTCCAATGCCTCTTCATCACTTTGAAATCTTCCGATATAATTTAGCCCCCAATAAGTATCGACAGGTTGACCTGTTCTGAATTGATAATCATATCGGTAGTTTGGCTCATCATATTTAACAATTTCCGACTCCTGTAGTGTAGCATTACCTCCCAGAGAATAAACAAATTCACCAATATTGTCAGTAAGTTGTATCCCCACCTCAAAACCTTCATACTTGTATTGATTATGATTAATGTAAGGCAGAGCAGCTGACATACCCGTTATTGATGGGAGAGAATTATTAAGGCGTGTAATTACTCCATTGTGAAGTGTATTAAAATAATTTACTTCCACCATTAACTTGTTATTTAAAACAAACCCTTCAAGCCCTATATTCAATTCGTCTCTTGTCTCCCAACCCAGATCAGGATTTCCGATCCAGTTTGGATACGTAGATGGAGGAGAAGTTTCCACACTTGAACCAAACCATTGATTTAACGGATGTGGGCCAAAAGAGGATCTTGTAGTACTGGCAAATCGACTACGAACAATATGAGGGTCAAGATATGGATCATATCCAAGCCTGCCCGCTTCTGCCCTTAATTTTAAATAATTAATTAATTTCCCCCCTTCAGAAACTACCCATGCTGCACCGATTGCCGGAAAAACCTCTCCTCGTTTCTCCTTCAGAAAGCTATATGTATGGGCATAATTTAATACACCATGTATAGTTAATTTATCATTGTAAACATATTTCCCATTCCAAACACCTAAGAGTTGAGGTTCAGGATCTCTCATGTTGTCTGAAAATTTCCTGTATAAAAAATAAGTTAAAGATGATTCTATACCATGATTGTTGATTGTTTTGGTATAATTAAAACTTTGTGAAAATGAAGTTCTAATATAGTAATAATCATGCAATTTACGTCGTGTATCATCCGAAATACCTGTTTGTAGTCTGGTAAAAGTAACATCATCATCTCCTAAATTTAATCTATAACCTTCATATTGGTTGGCCTGGCCAATTCGGATAAGATTCAAAGCATCGAAACCGAAAGAGGTATGCGAAGATAGACCATTAATTAATCCTGAAAGATCATAATCAATCCCAAGTTTAACACCTGCTTGTCTGTTCTGCTCATTATAATCACCGCTACCTAAAAGATTACCCACTGGATTTGCATATCTGGAAGATATACCATACCAGGGTTGGGATAATTCCGGATCATTATTCGCATATACGGGAAATTCAACTGGTGGAGTGTTTAATATTTGGGGCAGTGCTAAATCGAACTCATATATTCCCATTAAACTTTGTCCTTCTCCAGTGGTATACCCGTAACTAGGTGTCCTTCTTATTCCCAGGCTTCCATTAATATCTAATTTTGTAGTAATACGATCATTAATATCAATATCAAGATTTGTCCTGACATTTAACCGGTTATAATCAGCAGTAGATCCTATATTAAAAATATCACCTTCACGATTATATCCGATATATGATGAATAGCGGGCTGACTCACTGCCTCCACGGGCAGAAATATTTGCACGTTGGAATATCCTGTCATTTTTTAGCATATAATCCCGGTAGTTAACACTAGGATGCCTTAAATCGTAGGGATCGTTATTCTGGTATGCAGCAATATCCTGAGCACTGTATAAAGGAGTTCTTCCATTCGCTTCTCTTGCCATATTATTAAGCTGAGCATATTCGGCACCTGAAACCCATTCAGGAAACCTGTCAATTTCGCTCATCCCACTTTCAACGCTAACGTTCAAGATTGATTCATCAGCTCTTCCTCTTTTTGTTTTTATAAACATTATACCATCTGCTCCAAGTGGGCCATACATTGCCTTTCCAACAATATCCTTAATAACTGTTACAGTTTCAATCTCACCTGGATCTAATGGAATTTCGGAAACGCTTGCAGGAACACCATCAATCACATACATCAGACTACCACCCCGGGCACTTAAGTTGATTTTTTCATTGCCCCCATAGAGGCCTCTTTGTTCTGCCGGATGTGATCCTGGAGCACCATGATTCTCCCTGACCCTTATTCCAGGTATCAACCCTGTAAACGCTGCACGTAAATCGGAAGATGGATACTTCAGTAATTCTTCACCTTTTATTACATTATAACTACCAGTAGCATTCCTTCTTTTAATCGTCATATAAGGCAGAGGAATGACATCATCAGGTGAATTAAGATTTACTAATTGCTCGAGATTGACTGTATTGTCGTTTATTATATCCTGACCGGATAAGGTATTGTTCATGTATCCATTAGCAGAAACAGTGATAATATCAGTGGGACTAACGTTAACTGTGTAGGATCCTTTGTCAACTGTTATCGCACTGATAAACTCTTCGCCTATCATCATTCTGGCATCTGCAATCGCCCTGCCTGTATTATCTACAACATTGATCTGGACACTTACTGTTTTATTTGTGATTCTATCTTTGGCTTGTATGGTTTGTGGAAGAAAAGTATAAAAAACCAACAACCAGATAATATTGAAACTTAGGTTTTTATGATATATTCTCATATTTTCATTTTTTTAGTATAGTTAGTAATCACCAAGGCTCGTAAGGATCAAATGCCTTCATTTTATAATATTCAGTCGACAGAAATGGCATATAATATTTTGCATCGAACCATACACCTTGACGATCAGGATCTTCTAATGGTTTACGTTCAAACTTAAAGCCGGTTGGGTATGTTTCTGACACTGGAACTTTTTCAGGTATTATTCCAATAATTGGATTACTATAAGCTTCTGGTGCCGTTTTCCAGCGACGGATATCAAAATAATAATGTTGCTCGAAACATAGCTCTACATTACGCTCGTTTCGAATCCGATCTCTAAATTTCTCTTTACTTGCTGTGAGTTGAGATTGAACAGGAGCTAATTCAGGATAGCGTGATCTTATATGATTAATTGCATCCACTGCAGTCATTGTAGCACCAGGAGCCGGAGTATTAGGCCCATAAGCTTCATTAGCTGCTTCAGCATAGTTTAAATATAGTTCTCCCAACCGAATCATGGAACAGGTATAAGGAACTACAATAGGATTCTTTACACTATTGAGGCCCCATGTTTTCCTTATGGTATATCCGGTGAAGGTTCTTCCTGCAAAACCAGGATCCAGCCATTCAGAATAGACAGTTTGACCGTCAACATTTTCTATATAAATATCGGCTTGCCCAAATCCGGGAAGAGGAGCTCCATTATACACAATATTTAAATAAAACCGAGGATCCCTGTTTTTAAAGGGATCTTGTTCATTATAATGTCCCAGTGCAGTAGCAGCTGCTCTGTCTGCTTCTGTATTTAACGGATCTCCCCAAATAGTTTCATACATGTCAACATGATTCTGCGAAGGACAAATTCCGGAGTTATTGGTTCTATGATTTGTAATAACACCAACCAACATATGTTTATTCATTAAAGTACCTGTAGCCCAATTTGCAGTTCCAGCATAATGGCCCCACAGCATTTCATTTGAATAGGTTGTACCCCAATAATTGTCATAGTAGTTTTCATAAGAAACCATGTCATATTGATACTGTTTTGCCAGTTCAATTGCTTCCCAATTTGCTATTGCAGCATCCTGCCAATTTTGTTGTGTCCCATTATGAAGCTGACTTGCACCGAATAGCAATGCACGCCCTTTCATTGCGGCAGCTGTAACACCATTCGGTTTTTTCTGATCATGAGCATTTAGGTGTCCAACCTGACCAGGCCCCGGATCTCTTCTCATTTTGCCGGCCTTTTCAAAAAATACCATTGCAGTATCCATGTCCGCAGCCACGTTATACATTGTTTCCTGAGCAGTTAAGCGGGGAATATCCCATTGGTCGTCAGGCCCGATTACATGTTTAATATAAGGCATTGGCCCCCATAATTTAAATAACTCAAGATGCGCGAATCCTCTTACAAAATAAGCCTGAGCGATAATATCATCAATCTCTTTCTGGGTGCCGTCAGTTAGCCGATCAATATTTTGCAAAGTCATATTGCAAATCCTGATACATTTAAACATCGCATATAACCGTGGACCATAATGGACGTTATTGTCACCTAAAGGCCCCGGCCCTTGATGATACATTCCCCACATCACACGACCTGCATCAGCAATATTGGTAATTGCATCAAAATCCAAACTTCCGGCTCTAACAGAACTGATATAAGAGGTATAAAAGACTCCACCATTCTCATTTCTATCTTCACGATAAACCCATTCGAAATATTTAAATAAATTATCGTATTTGGTAAAAACATCTTCCTCAGTCAATCCAGCTTCAGGAGCCTTGTCCAGATAGTCTTCACAGGAAGTTACCAGCGAGAATATAAAAGCTGAAAATAATAATATTGATATATATCTTTTCATAGTTAATATATTAGTTATTGGTTAATTAAATGATGCAGCTATACCAATTCTTACTGTCTTCATCAATGGGTAAGAGCCACGGGTAAATTCTCTCTTTTCCGGATCACCCAAAATAAGATCCGTAAATGTTAGAAGATTATATCCCTGTGCGTAGATAGTCAAATCGGCAATTCCAATATTTCTTGTAAAAGTGCCTATTCTGCCAGACTGATTTATATTATATTCAAGATGAACTTCTTTCAATCGTAAATAATCTGCATTCCTCCAAAAATGACCAGGTGTCCTCAGATCATATCCTTCAAGACCGGCTCCTCCTGCCCATGCATATTGAGGAATTCCGCCTCCACCATCGAAATAATGCAGAGTTGCATGATCTGCTTCTGCCTGCCTGTCTGGCCTCCAGTAGTTTAATTGAGTTGGGCGAACACTCCAGCTTCCCAATTCAAACTCATTTTCAAAGACATTATTAAAGACTACCCATTTTCCTTTATTGCCCTGGAACATAAAATTCAATCCCCAACCTTTATATTTTAACCCACCTGAAAAAGAGTAAGTAATTGGTGGGTACTGAGAACCTTCAATTGGGTACTTATCGCGACTTGTTATAGATCCGTCAACATCATAATCCAAAAAGACATGATCTCCTACATTTAGCTGATTAGGTGGGATCTGAGTAGCATGATTATGAATATCATCAACTGTTGTCAAATACTCGCTATTAATCAAAAGTACCCCGGCTGCTCCTGTAGGTATTCCAAGCGGCACATTCCAACCCTCAGGCATACCTAATTGCTTACCTGCATACTTTCTATAATCCGGTGCATAAAGTAGATCGTCTCTGAATATGATCCTGTTTTCGTTGAAACCAAGCATTCCTTTCACATAATAGTTGAAATTTCCTTCTGTTTTACTATTATATTCTGCTTCAATTTCAAAGCCATGCTTTTTAAGTTCTCCCAGGTTTAAATCTTTAAATGAATTTCCAACTAAGAAGGTTACATTCTGTGGTTCTGTAAGCATTTTTGTACGGTATTCATCATACAAATCAATATTGAACCTGAATCTATTATCTAAAAGGCCAATTTCTAAACCAATATCTCTTTTTCTTGCCTCTTCCCACTGTGCGTTCACGTTGGCACCAATGTCTTCTGCAATATAATTTCCTGTCGTATAAAATTCACTAATGTAAAGCCATCGGTTCTCAGCATGATCACTACCTACCAAGCCATCAGAGTATCTAAGTTTCAAGGTACTCATCCATGGTACAGCATTTTGAAAAAATTTCTCTTCTGAAACTACCCATCCAACAGCTCCCGATGGGAAAAATCCAAACCTGTTGTTCGGAGAGAAACGTTCAGAACCTGTATATCCCATATTTACTTCAAATAAATATTTGTACATGTAATTATAAGTTGCTCTACCGACCCATGCTTCATTATAATACGGAAAAGCCAGTTCATCATTCTTTTGATGCCGGTTGACCAATGCCAGTCCGGTCACATTGTGTTTTCCATCTCCAAATGAGTTATTATAACTTATTGATCCTTCATAGTAAATCTCAGTATAATACCCACCATCTGCTCTTGTACCTCCCTGAAGAGCACCTGTGTTTACATTTATTGGAGGTGGATTATATACCGCTAAGGTTTCGTCAACACGTTCCCATGGATTTTGATCCGTTCCTATAAGATCAAAATGAAGGTAATATTGAGGCATTCTGGTATCAGAATATTTGGTGAGCATATTATAGTAGGTATTCAATGATACCTTACCATTAACCGACAATCCTTTAACCAAAAAATCAAGATCCTGCCCGAAAATCAAATCACTAAAAACCCTGGAAGAGGTATAGTTTCTGAAAGCTCCATCATTGTAAAACGAATATGGATTTTCATATCGTTCACCAAAAGCCTTGCTCAGCCTTTTCCCTTTTGCATCAGGATAATGTGGATCAGGAACTTCTTCCAGCACCCATTCCGGAAAGTATGCAGGGAACCTCGCAGGGCCTGTATTTGCTAATGCATACCAAGTATTCGTAGCAGGATTATTTTTAGCAGAAATATCACCCCCTAAATTAAAGGTCAGGTTTGTTGTTTTGGTTAAAGCGAAATCCAGATTCGCCCGATAATTTAATCTGTTGTTTTTGTGACGCGAATCAATATGGCCTTCATTCATACCCAGAAAGATACCACCCTCATATTGATATCCTAATGAGGCAAAATATTTTACGAAGTCGGTACCTCCATTTATATTCAAATTTGCATTGCTTATGGGTGCAAACGGTCTGGTAACTTCATCAAACCAATTCACATTTGGATATCGCAAGGCATTTAATCGTGACGACGGTTGCCTGTACTCATTAAGTACATTGTCTGGTAACCGTTCTTCAAATCTTTGATCATTCATTCGGGTAACCTGCAACATCGACATTGTAGTATATGAATCAACAAAATAATCCATCCCCGATGCCTTTTGAATTCCTGTTGACCCTTTAAAGCTAAGTTTCGGTTTTTGTTTAGAACCTCTTCTTGTTGTAACCAGGATAACTCCATTTGCTCCTTTTGCTCCAAATACTGCTGTAGCTGAAGCATCTTTTAATACAGAAATTGATTCAATTTCATTAGGATCCAGGTATCTAAAATCACGTTCAACACCATCAACCATTACTAAAGGAGCGGAACCACTCCAGCTCGACAAACCACGAATAACAATTTCAGAATGATTTGCTCCCGGTTCGCCGGTATCCTGAATTGTTAAAACACCGGATAGCTTACCGGCAATTGCATTCGTAATATTGTCCGTTCCTGCCATTGTTAATGATTCAGTTCCAATTTGGCTTATAGCTCCTACTACACTTTCCTTTCTTTGAACTCCATAACCTACCGCAACAACTTCTTCCAATCCAATAGATGTTTCCTCCATTACAACTTTAAAAGTTGTTCTCCCATCTATTGGAATATCCTGTGTTTGCATTCCAACAAATGAAAATTGGAGAACTTCAGATTCGGCAGCAATCCTTAAGGTAAATTCTCCGTCTGGATTGGTAACTGTTCCAATAGTAGTACCTTTCACAATAACAGTAACCCCTGGTAAGGGCATTCCGTTAATGTCAACAACAGAGCCATTGACTTCAATTTGTTGCTGTGACTCTGTTTCATCATTACTAAACTCAAATTGTTCGTTTTCAGCAACGACTACTTGTTGACCATCAACTTGATTTGTGTTAGATGTCCCTGCCGGAAAGTAACTGTTCTCTGCTGTAGAAACAGCATGTGTCATTACCATGATCAGGGTAAACAATTTGAATTTAAATAAAATTTGGGACAAGCTTTCACGGGGAAAGCAGCATAAGACTAGTTTTTTCTTCATACTCTTGCTAAGTTTTGATTAGATTTATTAATAATCTGAATACATACCCTCTGCTTATTCTCTGAATTCTAATTTTATTATCAAGCTTTTACATATATCAGTTTCAAAACAAAATTTATTTTATCGGTTATATTTACTAGTATGACGGCTTTTTATATAAAGTAGGGTGACAAATAGTTGAAATATTTTTTAAAAAAAAGAACTTTATTTTTTAAAGTAAAAACAACTACCTCAAGATCAACTTATTAAACCTTGTTGTAATTTATTAATTAAAATTTTGTAAAAGAAAATTATATTGGTTGGATCCACTACATATACTGAAATGATTTTCCATAATCATAGATTATTAACTGAAATTATAATTTTCAAGGAGTCCATTTTGATCTGCCACCTGTAGCAGCCAGAAATCGCATTGCTTCCTGGTGACAAAAGAGCTGTGCTTCCAGAAGCATTTCGGGAGTATGATAGGCTTTGCCACCATCACGTGTCTTGCCTGAAAAACTATGACTGGGTGATTCAACAACAACACTTAAGGCACCACAATGAAGATTTATTGCACCATCCAGATTAAAGGTTCCCATTCTTACTTTTGTGGGATCGATCGCGGTTGTGTTGGTAGATTGCTGTAAGCCTTCTATTGCTAATCTTTTTTGAATCGCTACAAAAAGTGAATCAAACACAGGTTGCAATACCGGCTCTGTAAAAGGACGATGTAAATTCATGTAAATAGCACCTGTGTGCATATTTATAACTAAATCGGGACGTTCCTTTTCACACAAGTCGAGTAATAATTGTGTTTCGGGTTGCCTGTTGCCAAAAAAATCGTCATGTTGAATATTCACTCCGGCATCATTTGGATATCCACCCGGGAAGCCTGGTTTACCAAAGTCAAGCGGAATGAATTCTTTTATTTGTGGCCAGCCAACAATAGTTCCATCTGCATTCCCTCCGGTATTCAAATATTCATGTACAGTATAATCTGTGTCCTGATATTGCTCCATTCGTAATGGAATTCTTGATCTTCCGTCGGGATTTACAATTGGGATCAGTATCAGCCGGTCGAGTTGTTTCACCACCTCATTTATCTCCGGCCACTCCTTGCCGCGTAAATCTTTACCGGTTTCAATCACTGAAATTAGATTAACCATTCCTACTATACCCTCAAATTCACCACCATGAACTGCTGCCATCCCCATGTAAACTTTTTTATCGTGGTCGGCACCGCGATATGCTTTTACATCTCTAAATCCTAAAGAACCTGAGAATGTAGTTGTCCCCTCTCCTTGCCGGGGGTTTCCATAAGTAACTGATCGAATTAATCTGCCTCCAGCCGATTTTCCGATAACATCAATTCGACCCTTTTTTACTGTATTAAAAAGAAAAGTTGTAACCTCATCTACTGATGATAACCAAAAGGATGGAATATTTTCACGTTCCATAAAATAATCTGCCGGAACATGAAAAGTATTTTTACCTGAAACTATTGTTTTAAACTCCTGCCCTTTGGTTTTTAATTGAACTCCTATTATTAATAATATGAATAATAATAACGGATAATGATTAATTTGATTAGATTTCATAGAGCTGATTCTTTTGATTAGCTTGTAAGCAAATATAACCTTTTTATTTAATCAAAGAAATTAATTTGTTAAATGAAATATTCTTAAAATTAAGTTATTCTATTAGTCAAACAAAATCAATAAATTACGTTCAATACAGCTGTATTAAAAGAAAGGGCTTGCAAGATTCTCTATTTTATCCTTTCAATTAATCTTTGATTTACTGGCTTCTGATTAGAAAAATTCATTACCAATCTGATCTTTTCTTTTCCGCTCCTGTCGTTGATTAAAAGTAAATGAAGCACCAACTTCGATTATTTGCCCCTCATAATCATAAACCCAGTCACGACGGAAGACTTTGAGATTGTTGCTTGTAGCACCGGTATATCCACCTTCCTGATTGGTTCCAATAACATCTATAACTCTTGCGTGAAAACTCCAGCCTGGCAATTTCACAGGTGTATAATTGAATGCGAGATTCATCATTTGAAAATCAAAATCTTCCCCTTGCGGTGTTACTGAATTAGAACGATAGGAATAGTCTAAAGTAAGTTTTAACGGAGCAAAAATCTCCCATGTGAGATTGGTTTTTGCATCGTAGTTGAGGCTGTGACTATTGCTTTGATCACCAAACAATGTTTGATCTGATTCAACAGAGAATTGATACAAGGAACCACCCATAAACAGTTTCACTTTACTGAAGAGGTCGAAGTTAAAACCGATTTCTCCTCCTGCGGCAAGCTGACTGCCGGCGTTGGTGAAGCTACGCAACAATATTCCTCCGGTGTTAGCCAAATCGTAGTTCAACCGGTTTACTCTGTATATCACATTAGAGGCAGAACGTACAAATCCTGTTAACATAAGGTTATGCCTTCCCAACTGACGATTGTATGAAAGATCTGCATTCCAGCTGTACTCTGGTTCAAGGAGCGGATCCCCCATTTCAAAGATTTCCTGATGCCTGCGATAAATAAATGGAGCCATATCTTTTGCGGGTGGACGATTGATACGATGGCTGACAGCCAAAGAAAATGTGTTAGCTTCACCGGCACGGTATCGTAAATGAAGCGATGGAAAGAAGTCGAGTTTTTGCTGGGTAAACTCCCTTTCATTCAGGTCGCGGCCTACCTCCTCAAATACATTATACACTTCTTCGAAGTATGCTGTGCTGCCAACAGTCATAAGTTGGTCGAGATATTCAACCCGAAGGCCAAGAATATAAGTAAGGTTATGATAGCCACCTGAATATTCAGCATATGCTGCATAAACATCACGGTTGAGTTGTATATCGTTATTGAAGAAGTTATATCCTGCAAAATTACCGGTTGAAACATTCACAGTATCGTATTCATAACTTCCGTTTAGCCGGACTAATTGAGATACAACACCCAGATCAAGTGAATTTCCGTTTACAAAGTCTTTCGTATAATTCAGTTCCACACGGTAAGCATCAAAAGGAGTAACATCTTTTTGATAAGAATGAAAACGGGGATTCCCTGTTTCATCTGAATAATAATCATAATATTGTTGATCTCCCTGGTAAGGGAACTCCATATTATTTATGGTCTGTTCCAAGTCTGATCTTTCATACAAAAAAGATGCAATAAAAGAACCTCCGGTATTGGCAGAGAACCTATAATCTGCATTTATACTTTGGAACATTCCTGTTCGATGGTTATCATTAGGATTAAAGAGTTCATATAAAGTTCCTCCTATTGCAGAACCATTGGTTTGATCTGAAAAAAAGGTGTTATATTTATAATGCGCTGCACGGCCACTGTTGCGATCGGAATATTGGTATCCGGCTGAAATTAATGAATTATCATTAATTTGGTATTCTGCACCAACATTTGTATAAAAATTTTTATCCCATTTAGGCCTCGCACCCATTCCATCCAGAACATACCAGGTACCGGAACGTTCTTGTGTTTCATCCTGGTAAATGTATGTATAAATATCTCCAATACCTTTATTATGTCGTTCTGTATAGTTAATTGAACCATACAAACCAAGCCGGTTCATATTGTAATAAAGATTCAAACCGCCGTTTATCCTATTATTATTTAATTTATGACCTGTAAAAACATCCGTTCCATTCTTCCAGGGTGTGCCTCCCAACATACCTGTAGCAGTAACAGTAAGGCCGGAACTCGTATTACTTTTTGTTGTGATGTTAATGATTCCGCCCATTCCCTGTGCATCAAAACGTGCAGTAGGAACAGTAATAATATCAATGCTCTGGATGTTTTCGGAAGGGATTTGACTTAAGAGCATAGAAGAATTCATGTTAGCAGGCTTTCCGTTCAAATAAACAACAAAATCAGATGACCCTCGCACACTTATCTCCTGTTCACCATCTACAGACACCGAGGGAAGTTTGCTCAATACATCAGCGGCAGAACCACCCCTTGCGGTCTCAAAATCAGCAGCATTATACGTTTTACGATCAATACTGTTCACTGAAGTTCTGGCTGCTGCACGGACATCCACAGCACCAATACCAATAAATTCAGGTTCAATGAAAATAGTTTCAAAATTAATTTCACGATTTTCAGCCGAAACAGTAAATTCAGGTGTAACCACCGTTTTATAACCTATAAAAGAAATAGAAAGTGTATAGGTACCAAAAGGTACTTTATCGATTTTGAAGTTACCATCCTCATCAGAAATACTTCCCATAATTGCATCCTGACTATTGGGACTGAGTAAGGCAACAGTTGCAAAGGGTACATTTTCATTGTTGGGCCTGTCACTAATAACTCCCGTTAAAGTTCCTCTTTGAGCAGTTACTGTAGTAATTAATATAAAGCTTAGAAATACAAAAAGGGCGATCTTTTTCATGCAGATGAATTTACTTTCAGATTGTAGTTCGTTCATCCGGAATGATAATTCATTCCTGTTAGATAAGAGTTTATCAAACATACTTTGTAGGTATACTGACTTAAAATTTATTCTAAAATCTATACCAACAACAAGAAGGACTAAAAGTTTTATCCGAATAAATACCGGATTAATATAAAACTTCAGAAGTTTAAGGTTATAAAGATTCATATAGAGTAGTAAATAATTAAAATGCAGAAGGTTTTAGTAAAACTTAAAAAGAAAAAAATGTTTCAATTGTTGAAAGAAAGTTTTAACTTGCCTCAACCTAATTATTAAATTAAAAAACACGATGATACTCAGATTTGAATATCATCTTCGTGTTCAAAAAACCTTTAAAACAAGGATCATGAAAAAAGTAAAATTAACCTGTTTTAATCGATGCATCTTCTTGTTGATCATCTTTATATGCTTTTCAATTTTCACAGCAACAGCTGATTCTGAAAGGACACATAATACCAATAAGGAGAAAGAATTTAAGGCAGGGGCAGCAACAAGTAATATTACCCCTGCTTTGGGAGGTGTTATTGTAGGTGGATGGGGATCCCCCGAAGCTGAATATATCCATGATGAACTTCATGCACGTTGTTTGGTATTAGATGATGGCTCTACCCGGTTGGTTTTCATAGTAGCTGATTTATTGGGGCTACATCAGTATTTAACAGATGAAGCAAAAAGAATCATCTTTGAAGAGACCAGGATACCTCCGCAGAATGTTATAATTTCGGCCATTCATACCCATTCGGCAACCAGTGCAATGGGAGAAGGAGATAAACGCAGACAATGGAATGCTGATGGTTCGCTGGATGACTATCAAAAATTTATTGTCCGCCGATTTGCAGATGTAGTGAAGATTGCCATCCAAAATTTAGAACCTGCACAAATTGGATGGGGTGCCGGAAGTGTACCGGAACATGTATTTGTACGCAGGTGGATCATGAAAGAACCAGTAATTAATCCGTTTGGAGAATATGATAAGGTGATGATGAATCCGGGTAATGCAAATGAAAATAAATCAGAGCCGGCAGGAGTTCCCGACCCGGATGTTTCATTCATTTCAGTTCAATCATTAGAGGGTAAGCCAATTGCACTTCTGGCCAATTATTCACTTCATTATGTAGGTGGAGTACCTCAGGGACATATATCGGCTGATTATTTTGCTGTTTTTGCAAACCGCATGAAGGAATTGCTGAAAGCTGACCAACAGAATATACCCTTTGTTGGGATTATGACAAATGGCACATCGGGTGATGTTAATAATATAAACTATGCAGCTGCACCTGAAAAAAATCAGCCTTACCAAAAGATGAACCGGGTAGCTGAAGATGTTGCCCGTGAAGTTTTCAGGGCTTTAGGTTCCATCCGGCATCAACCCTGGGTGCCGCTGCAAGGTTCCGGCGAGATGCTAAAGCTTGCAGTCAGAAAACCTTATTCTAAAATGACAGAACGTGCCAGGGCAGTATTGGATAAACCGGAAACAGAGAAACCGCTGCACCGACACGAAAAGATATATGCAAACAGATTACTGTATCTGCTTGATTGGCCGGATACTATAGCTGTTGAATTACAAGTTTTTAAAATTGGAGATTTGGGGATTGCTTCCATTCCGTTTGAGACTTTTGCAGAGACAGGACTGGAGATAAAAGCCAAAAGTAAAATGGAACAAACATTTACGATTGAACTGGCCAATGGATATTATGGATATCTGCCAACTCCCCGCCAACACGATCTAGGTGGTTATGAAACCTGGCTCGGGACTAATATGGTTGAAAAAGAAGCATCAGTTAAAATTACTGATGCCCTGCTTCGAATGTTATCGGAAACTTCGAATTAATAATTCTAATCAAAAAACCAGAATTTAATCAATGACTCAACGTAGAAAATTTATAAAACAAATGACAGCAAGCGGAGTGACTGGCATGATTGCCCCTAATCTATTTTTAGCTGAAAAGCTAAAAGCGATAAAATCTGTAAATGAAAATCAAAATGAAGGAGGCCGGTTATTGATCGGATGGGCAACTGCCGATATTACTCCTGACAAGCCTGTAGCCTTAGTAGGCCAATTGCATAAAAGAATATCAGAAAAGATTCAAGACAGACTAACAGCTACTGTATTGGCTCTGGAAACGATAGATGAAAGCGGAACAAAAGAACAAGCCATAATGGTGTCGTGTGATGTAACTTTTATCAGAAGGCAAACTCAGCAAAAACTTCAAGGTGTAATTGCCGGTACTCTGGATGATTTTGAACCAACTAAATTGTTTCTGAATGCGACACATACTCACACAGCACCCGGTTTTATTGATGGCGAATTTTATGGCTTGTATGACACCAGTGATGAACCTGAGGTTATGAAACCATCGGAATACGAGGTATTTTTTATAGACAAAGTGGCTGAAGCAGTTCAATCAGCCTGGACTTCACGAAAGCCGGGAGGATTCTCATGGGGATTGGCAAATGCGATCACAGGTCACAACAGAAGAGTAGTAAAAACCAATGGTACAGCAAAAATGTACGGTGTTAAAGACTCTGACTTCGACCATTATGAAGGAATTAATGACAACCGGGTTCAGATGTTGTTTTTCTGGGACAGTAACAAAAATCTTACAGGCATTCTGCTAAATACCACAGCAACAGCACAAGTTACAGATAGCACAAATTTCGTATCAGCTGATTTTTATGATGAAGTACGAAAGGCTATCAGAGAAAAGTATGGCAATTTCATTTATACCTTTATTCAAATTGGAGCAGCCGGTGATATTACTCCTGTGGTACATGAAGGCATCTACAAGCAAGCTGAAACCATCATGACTCAAAGAAAAGGAATAACAGCCCGTAAAGAGTTGGCAAATCGGTTGGTTAAAGCAGTGGATGAGGTTTTTCCTTATGTTCAGGATGATATCGCAGAACAAGTTGTTTTTAAACATACCGTTGCAAAATTTGATATCCCGGTCAGAACTCCCCCTTCTCTACCCTTTTATTTTACTGATAGTGTTGAACCGGCAGAAATTCATGTTATAAGACTTCAAGATATGGCAATCGCGACAAATCCTTTTGAATTGTTTGTCGATTATGGGTTATTGATAAAAACCAAAAGCAGAGCACTATTGACCTTTATTGTGCAATTATCATGTCATCATAGTGGATACTTGCCAACCAAACGGGCTGTTGAAGGTGGAGGTTATAGTGCCGATAAATTTTTAGTTGGCCATGAGGGAGGGTATGTACTGGTTGAGGAAACAGTAAAAGAGATTAATAATCTATGGAAGGAGCCATGGTAGATTTGAATATATATAATAAGCAATATATTACACAAAGTTTTAAGTACAGAGGATTGTTGGCACTTATGTATCTAATATATAAGTATAACATTGACACATAGAATAGTAGCTAATAAAAAGTTTTTTATATTGAGATAATTAACAAACTATAAAATAATAAACACAGTAGAATGAAAAATTTAGACCGTCGAAAATTCATCAAAAACAGTACAATTCTAACTGCAGGAGTAGGGATTATGCCTCATTCATTGACAGTATTAAAAAAAGGCAGGGCAATTGGTGCCAATGACCGTATTCGGATTGGCATAATAGGTTGTGGATCCCGAGGTAACAGAGTGTATATGGATGGAATACATAAGCATACTGAAAAGATGAATGTAGAGATTGTTGCTATATGTGATCCATGGAAGGTATCGAGAGAGCAGGCCAACCTGAAAGTTAAAGAATGGTATGGACGGGATGCCCGGCTAGTTTCATCGTATCGCGATCTGTTAGAGCTGGACAATATTGATGCAGTAATGATAGCTTCACCCGACCACCTGCACACAACACATCTTGAAGCGGCAGCTCAGGCAGGAAAACATATTTATGTTGAAAAACCCCTGGCAATGGATATGGATCGGCTAATAAGGGCAGTAGATGCAGTTAAGAAAGCAGGCGTAGTTGTTCAGGTGGGAACACAATTACGCAGCCTTCCGGGAATTATAGGGGCAAAGGAATTGATCAGCCAGGGTAAACTTGGCCAGCTATCCAGAGTTGAGGAATGCCGCAACAGTCAGAGGCCTTATTGGTACAGCTATTTAAGGGATGTAAAAGAAGAGGATGTAGACTGGAAGGAATTTCTGGCCGATCGTCCTTATCGACCATTCCGTCCCGATATATATTCTGCATGGTATGGTTATTATGATTTTTCGCATGGCCCGATACCAAATTTAGGAGCACATTTTATTGATATCGTGCATTTTGTGACAGGCGCAACATTCCCTGAATCATGCGTTTGCCTCGGTGGTACATTTACATGGAAAGACGAGCATCAGTTTACAGCTCCCGACTGTATACAGGCAACATGGATATACCCGGAAGGATTTTTAGTAAGCAGTTCGAATAATCTTGGAAATGGCAATGGAAGTGTCAGAAACTTCTATGGTGACAAAGGAACCCTGCAAATGCCAAATTGGGGTAAACCAACTTATAATGATGAAGCAGCTCCACGGAAAGATGGCTCAATAAATGGCGAACATGCAGTCACTCCTATTGATACCCCTGATCATTTTCTTGATTGGCTACAGTGTATCAGGGATAATAAAACACCTATCGCACCCATAGAAGCCGGTTACCAACATGCAGTTGCAGTATTAATGGCCATGAAATCGTATGAAACAGGTCGTCGTATCGGTTATGATCAGAAAAAGCGTAAATTAATAGAGTTGTAACATCAATTTTGTACATCTAAAAACTGTTGCATAACATTTTTAATTTTCATAATTTGTATGGGTATTTAAATCATTTTTTAAACCCATAATACAAAATTTATGAAAAAACTAATCAATTTTAAACGGGTAACATTGCATTTATTGCTGTTGCTCGTTTTTATTTTAGCAACAACAGATGGATGGGCTCAGCAACGCACTATCACCGGAACTGTCACGACCAATGATGACAATCCTTTACCCGATGCCACAGTGGTAGTAAAAGGGATAAAATGCTAATTCTCTCATTAATAATCTAAAAAGAGAAATTAAAAAATTTCCATTGTCTCTTTAACAATCCTAATGTATATTTATTGTGAACTAATTAATAAATTCGTGAACGAATTAATAAATCAATTTATAATTATTAAAA
>DASRQG010000150.1:0-10393 GCA_035645995.1 Mariniphaga sp.
GCATATACCAGCCATTCCACCTCCTACCACTACTAAATCAAACTCTTCGGCAATGGTTTGTGGGGTTGATAACTTTAACTGTTCACGACGGAACTGATCAAGTTCCTCCCTATTGTCCGGAGGTATAAACTGTAGATCTGAAGTTAATATGATGGCATCACACCGGCCGTTGAAACCTGTTAAATCGTGGATTGCTAATTTACATTTACCTTTATCCAATTCTATTGTCCCACCATTCTGCCAATGCCATTCTGCCCCGGTTGTTCCGAAAATTGGTGAAACAGACTTTTGATTGATTAACAGTTGAAATTTACCGGGAGCATCTTCTGCCCCCCAGGGAGCACACCAATTTCTTGTTCGCACCCAAATATTGTATCTTCCTGATTTCGGAATTGTAATTTGTTTTACAGCATCCTCTACCGGAACCCCTAACCCATGTGCCATCAAATATGGAGACCCCATCTGATCCATACTCTGCTGATCGATTACCCAGCCTCCTCTTTCGTCCATATTTTCAGCCTCAATGAAAATGGTCTTTGCTGAAAGGAAATCAAACGAAATTGTATATAAAGCAATGATAATTACAATTAGTTTTTTCATATAGAAAATAATTCTGTGATTAAAGTTAGTCATTGATACTTTACCTTTGAAGTTACTTTTTCCAATTTTAATTTAGGAAATATGTCGTATAGCCATTTTTTACTTATGAGTTTTTAAATCCCTTTTCTTCATTGAAATCAGAATTAACTTAAAATTGATTTGCTATTTTTTAAATTGTCACTAAAACAAATCAGTTATAGGTTAACCATGCTGATGCCTTACAGTTCGTATCACTTATAAAACGAATCCACCGGGCTTGAAAATTCTCTGAAAACTTTCGGTTGAATGTTTCACCCGGTTGTACAGTTACTTCTTTGTATAACATCCATGGGCCATGACCAATCGGCTCCACTTCAATTTTAAATGTAACCGGTTTGGATGCATTATGAGATAATTCTAAAGATCGTTCATTATAAAATCCGATTAAGTATGGATCAGATGGTTCATCTGCTTTTACAGACGTATTGTTCCATGGGCCTCCTGTACCGACAGGTTTCCCCATTTTCCATAGGTCGTCTATAACACCCAGCCATACAGCTGCATTTCCATCTTCCGAAGTTACTATATGTTCTCCATTATTTACAATCGGTTGAAGTCCTGTCATTACCAACATACCCCGATAAGAAGCATAATCATGTATTTTGAATTGATGGGACGATATCGGCCTTATTTTTGCAAATCCGTCTGCATTTTCAGCAGGTAATTCATAAAAAGTTCCACATGCATTGAATAAATCTCTTTCTGTTGCTACCTCCCTGCAGATTCTTAATTGGGCGGCATCAGTAAGATTTTTATAGTTATCGGCTCCCATTGGAAGCCGCCAACGTCTGTTTTTATCATCGATAATCAAAACTGATGCAGAATCAATAGTGATGACATTTTCAGGAATGGCAAACTTTTCTTTGATGAAGTTATCTGTTTCCGGATCATCTTTCCTGATCAGATTAAGATTTTCGTCCAACTCATAATATCCAATGCTTGATGCTGTATCTCCTTCAAATACAACAGCTGATATACCCAAAACTCTTCTATTGTCACCTAACCCATATAACAGCCCTCCGGTTGAAATACTTTCATTTATTGTTGCCAGTCCGTTAAAAATGGCATCAGATGAATTATCAGGATATTTTTCATCTGTATAATTAAAACATACAGTTACAATTGTGGGAGCAATTGCCTGCACACGTATCCATTCCCCCCGGGTATTCTCATCAAATTCAACAAATTCACTGTTGTTGGCCCCCACAGAAAGTTTCTTTAATTCTTTCCAGTTGCCATTACCATTTTCATCAATTTCTAGTAAGAAATCTGTTGTTGAGGAACTACTATTATGGATCCATGCTGAACGTTTCTTCCATCCTTCAAATAGGAATGGTTCAGAAAATTCTCCTTCTTTTACTTTATCGTTAAGCCATACGGCTCCTGATGCAGTAGCTGGTCCTAGTTTATCAGGTATATCAAGCGGTGTAAACCATAAATTTGAATTTGATTGACCCGGCCCCTCAATATTTCCTTTATGTTTGCGTTTATTTAAAAATTCTTTTTGTGCTGAATCATCACAGCCAAACACAAGTTGATCATTCCATCTGGTAAAATCACCAATAACTTTTAGATAAGCCGATCTTGGACGTATTCCTGAAGAATTATCAGCGTCAAATGAATTCGGAAATTTCCAAAACATTCCATGCATGGTCATCAGGTAATCAGGTTCTGAATCTGTACCTATATTTCTGATTCTGGGCCATTCAGTATTCCATCCATGTGCCCCGTCATAACTATGGCTTGCCTTGGGCAATCTGTAAAATTGCCAGCCAACTTTATAATTTCTTACTCCTACAATAATTGATTTATGATCCCACCCTGTTGTCCAGATAGGATCAGTTTCCGGATTTTCGTTACCATGGATTCCTCCCGGGCCGGTTACTTCAACAAATTGATTTCTGCGAACTAATTTCCATTCTTTACCATCCCATTCCGAAAGTGAGCCTGCCTCTATATCAAACTGCTCCAAGGCAAGTGGCCCCGATTCTCCATTGTTTGAATAAACCATTACTCCCTGGCCCGAATATAACCCTTTTCCATGAACACCCATTAGTCGTGATGAAGGTATATTTGCAGCCTCATCTTTCTCCTTTTTGTTTGTGACATTCAAATCTTCATATAATAAATTAACATCGAGCGAATTAATATCTACTTCGTAAAATCCTTCTTCCATTGTCCCATAATATAATTTATTGGCAGGGTCAGTAAGGTGCCGCGCATTACCCGTATGTCTGCCGGGCATCTGCTCGTAGGGAATGACTCTGATGTTACGTTCATTATCAATTACATAAGGGCCAATAAAGAGTTGATCACTCTCTTTGTGTATCATACGGTTTGCAGGTGTACCTCCAATACTTTCAGTATGCACTATCTGTTCAAGATCTGGTGTTATCTCATAAAGTTTATCTGACGAACCAAATGGCAAATGCGGGCCATATGTTATCATCCATAATCTTCCGGCCCATGGTACTACTGCACCTGTACCGCATTCTCCTTCATTATTATAGTAGGCTAAATGAGGATAGATACCACTTACCTGACGTGGCCCTGTTTGTTTATTATAGTTATCTGAGCAAGAGAAAATGATTAAAAACAAAACAACTTTAAAGACGAATTTCATTATTATCATAGTTTTATTGCCTAAACTCCATTGTATTTGGTACCAATCCCAAACTACCTAAAAAATCCATGCAGCAAGCTTTTACATTGTAGTTCCTGCCTTCCATTTCTCTTACTTGTTTTATGGTTTCTATAAAGGGAGTTTTGTCTTTAACATATAAAAGTGAATATATGGCTAAAAGTGCTATGTCAAGATTTTCATCCGCACAGTATTTTTTTAAATTTTCCTTTGCCTGAGGATCGTTAAAAAAATTGTAAGCTACTGAAGATGCAATTACTGATACTGGAAGATAATCGTCTTTCATAGCTGATGCTATTTCCGATCGGTAATGTTTAAGCATGTCCTCATCCTGACTTCTCAATCCATAAATTGCCCAATATCTTATTTGTGGATTCTGATCCTTTAGAAGCATTATCTGTTTTGCTGTTATCTCTTTTCCCCTGTGTCCTGACGTTGAGGCAGCCTCAAATATTTTATCTAAAGGATAAGCATTTTCATTTAATCTGAATTCATAAGCTGAAGTGGAATCCGACAACAAACCAATTTCATATTCAGGGAGAAACATGATATCACGCGATTTTAATACTTCCTCCTTTAAAAGCGATCTCATCTTATCCCTTACGTGTTGGAAATCCTGCTCCTCGACAAGATTGCGGGTTTCCCAGATATCATTTTCCACATCAAACAGGTATTCTGCAGGCCGGGGTTCAAACAGGCTTTTCTGTAATTCATTTAATTGGTTTTCTGCAAGATCCTTACGCATTTGTTTTTTAATGTCACCAATCTCCATATAACGGATATATCGTGCCTCATAAATAAATGGCAAGTAGTTGCGGGAATAGATATACTTTCCGTCAGTAACTGTACGAACCATATCTATCCCATTATCCGATCTGTCGCTTGACAGGTAAAGATAATCTACCGGCTGCTGACGTCGCTCACCTAAATAGGGTCTTCCTTCCAAATGAGTTGGTATGTTTCCACCAGCCAGACTGAGCAGAGTAGGTGCTAAATCTGTAAAATCTATTAGTTCAGAAGTTACAGCTCCTTTTGTACCCCATGGTGAAAGATGTTTATACATTTCAGGAAACCAGATAATGAATGGAACCCGGTATCCATAATTAATCCCATTGGTTTTTCCCCTTGGCATACCTTCTCCGTGATCGGCAAAAAAGAAAATAATGGTGCTGTCTTTAAGATTGTCTGCGTCAAGTTTTTCCAATAACCTGCCTATCCTGCTGTCAGTAAGTTTAATTGAATTGTAAACACGGGCAAATTGTTTTCGCATCTCAGGACTATCACGATAGAAAGGAGGCATATCAAAAGCATCTTCTTTTATTCGCTCCTCAGGGGATAACTGATATAGTACATTTTCCAGGTACCAGTCATAGCTCTCAGTCATTGTACGTGATTGATGGGACTCATTGAAATTAAAGACAGCAAAAAATGGTTGTCCTGTTTTCCGATTCCACCATCCCGCTTTCGTTGAACTTTCATCCCAGGCTTCTTCAATAAAAGTTTTTTCTTCTGCTACATTGTAATCAGTTTTGGCATTATTGGTGGTATAATATCCTTGTTGTTGCATGTAATAGGGAAACCCTTTGATATAATCAGGGACAGGATATTTACTGCGATGATTGCCGGTTCCTGTCTTATAGGTTTTTACTCCTGTAATTATTGCTGTACGGCTGGGTGAACATACAGTACCTGTGGAAAAGGCATTTGTGAATCTTACTCCCTCGGATGCTAATTTGTCTATTACCGGGGTGCATGAAGTTTCATTTCCATAACAACCAATAAACTGGGGAGAGGTGTCTTCTATTGTAACCCAAAGAATGTTAGGTTTATTTGCCTCTCCCTGTTTATTACCAAATGCAAAGAGTACAGAATTCAAAGAAAGAAGTATAAGAGATAATTTCTTCATAGTTTTACTGCTTTAATTTTATACCCTTTTACATTTATATTCCTATGCTTTGTCTAATGAACCGGGAACAGCAACCATAGCACTGCTGATAAATCCAATATCATTCATCACATACGTTTTTGGTCCCAGTTTCATATCAGAATTCATCATTTCATCAAAGGTAACTTCTTTACCTGTATAAGCCGATACCCTGCCCATGATAGCAACCAAATTGGAAATTGCAGTTTGTTCTGCTTCGTTGAATGGGATGTTTTGACGGATACAAGTCACCCAATTTATATGCTCTTGAACATATGGGCTTGTTTCTGAAGCTTCCGCCATGAATAATTGATTTCCCTTAGAATCGACAATCTGTGGTTTATGTCCTATAGTTGTTGCAATTGCCTTGGTGCCATGAAAAATCTCATACACTCCATTAGCACAACCATTAATCTGACGACACATACTATGAACATGGCGTCCATCTTCATAAACATAATCAACACTGAAATTATCATATTGATCACCGGTTACTCTGCGTTGGCGTGATCCAAAACCAACTGCTTTTACAGGATGGGTTCCCAAATACCAGCTTGCTACATCAATATTATGTACATGCTGCTCTACGATATGATCGCCCGACAGCCAGGTCCAGTTAACCCAATCCCTGATCATCCATTCCATTTCTGACCATGTAGGATTTTTATCACGGTGCCATAATTTTCCTCCATTCCAGTATACATTGGCAGAAACTATGTTCCCGATGGCATTATTGTTTATTTCCTTCCATAAATTTATGTAGCTGTGCTCATGTCGGCGTTGTGTTCCGGTCACAATTTTAAGCCCTTGTGATTCGGCCATTTTTGCTGCTGCTATTACCTGACGAATCCCTTCGGTGTCAACAGCTACCGGTTTTTCCATAAACACATGTTTGCGGGCCTTTACTGCAGCCTCAAAATGCTCTGGCCTAAATTTAGGCGGGGTTGCCAGAATAACTACATCAACTCCGGAATCAATTACTTTTTCAAAAGCATCAAATCCTACAAAACAGCTTTCTTCGGGTATCTCAACATTCTTCTCCTGTTTAAGCTTATCTCTAAGATTATTAACTCTATCCTGAAATACATCCCCCAGGGCAACTATTTTAAGATTAGGCCCTGCATCAAGAAAATTCATTGCTGCACCTGAACCACGACCACCACATCCTATTATACCGGCTTTTAATTCCTGCCCTTCGGGTGCGGTTTCCAACATAGGGGGAAGTTTATATTCCCTGCTTTTAAAATGAAAGATTTCTTCTTCTTCCGAAACCTTTGCTTTTCCTGTACAAGATGATAACGCTCCAATCCCTAAAGTACTTGCGGCACCAATGGTTGCAGCACCTGATAAAAATCTACGCCTTGAAAAATTATTGCTGTTCATAGTTTATTAAATTAAAATGTGGATTACAGTTAAATAATTGGTTTAGTATTTCAATGTGGCATTTTTATACTGAAATATTAAACGAATTAAAATTATGAAAACGTTTCTAACAAACAAAATTTAATTATCAATACATTTTTTATTTGTTATTATCTGTCCGGCAATTATCTCTTCTTTTATGTTTCTGATTAAACCTCAATGGAACTCATATATCCTTTGAATGATAAAGGGAAATGTAAAGTGTTCAAATAGCTGTTCCATTCCTTTTTATTGTATCCAAAATTTTTAGAAGTGAGTTCAGTAAGCTCATTCAGTGCAAATGTTCTGAAATTATAATGTACATCATCCATATATGAAACCAGTAATTCACATCCCTTTCTTGATCCACAACGGGCCAGAGCAGCTGCTATTGATAGTTCCAGGAATCCACCATAAACATTCCAGCGTGTCTGATTATAATCATCTGTAATATATCCTTTTATATTCTTGTCACGCAATAAATTTTCAAATCCTTCAATAAAATCAGCATGAAACTTCCGTTCAGCAAAGAAGCATAGGTTGAGTATCCGGTTGTAATATGGAATTATTCGTAAGTCAATTCTGCTGTTGAAATAAGAACCTCTGTCTCCGCTCCATTCAATCATTTTACCCCCCGAGCTTGTATGTTGAAGAATGTTTCTAATTGTTCCAAAAAAAGTATTTCCACCCGACATGGCCAATAAGCCAATGTTTTGATTGATTCGCCAGAATAGTCCTTCCAATACATTTTTACCACGTCCTCTTATGTAATCATAATTTTCTATATAACCTCCAGGATAACCGGTATTAAGTTCTTGTTGAAACAAAGTTTTTAGTTCATCCTCTATCAGATTATTGCCAAGGGTGCTTCCGAACCATGCAAGTGCTTTAGCAACCAGTAATTTTCCTTCATCAGTAGAAATTGTATCGAATTTTTGTTCTAATACCGGTAACACACGTTCTTGTGGTAATTTGCAACATTCATACAGGAATTCTTCTTTTCCCTGAATAAGGCCATTGATTCTTCTATTTGTTTCAGTCGAATCGTAGCGTTTGTTCCCAACAGGTTTATTTCTGAAAGCTTCATTAATATATCCCAATTCGAACCATTCATTCTGAAGTTGGGAAACATCGAAATCCTTTGGTTCAGTTTTTTCTATCACACTGAAGGCAGCAATCTGACCTGTAACATATCCAAGCATTGTTACATCAGCCGACATACGGGTAAATTGTAAAGCATTATGTGTCTGGCTTATAGCCTTGCCGGATAATAAAAGTCCGGATAGCTTAGATGGAACAATTGACCGGTAAGGAATTTCTACCGTACCCAGATTAGAATGTGGTAACAAAAATCCACACCTGGAAAATTCTGAGTTACCAATAAAATGCGGATCAAAATCACTATATGCCAAGGCTATAATGTCTTTAAAATGTGTTTGTTCCAGAACATCAATCAGGGTGAGTTCATAAAGGCCTTTTATACGCCTTGATTCACGAATGGTTAAGTAGGGATAAAAATCATAAAAATGTGCTTCATAATGCGATAAAAACAAGCCTCGTTGCAGTTCTGATATTTTGGTGTTATCGATAATATCATAATCTGAATTTACAGGAGAAGGAGGAATACCACCTCCACGAATGTTCCATTGACTGTAATTTTGAGTAATACCGGTTCGGGAATTTCCATGTTCTGATTCTGCTCCTGCAAAATGAGCTACATCTCCATCACCTGTAGCATCAATGGTTAAGTCTGCTAAAATGTTGAACAGTTTACCATCTCTGCATACTGTAATACCTTTTACGCGAGTGCCTTCAGTTATTGTTCCACAAATTATTGAGCCTGTAAGAAATTCCCCTCCCAAATTCAATAACTGTTCGAGAAGATAAATTCTCCGGCCAATATTTCCATTAAATCTAATCGTTGAGGATAATTTTGACGATGAAGTTTCTAAATTTTTTATATACTTATTGTCAGTAATACCCAGGTAGTAACCCATCACACCACCCATTGTTTTGGTTCCGCCCAAATCGTTAAAGTAGTCAGTAACAAGTGCTTGTGCTCCTTTTTCCATTGCACCTATAGCTGCAGCCGCACCTGCTGTTCCGCCGCCAGCTATCAAAACTTCTGTGGTTTTACCGGCAGGAATTAATGAAGAATCAGATATTGTACATTTTCTAATCGGTATATCCAATCCCGGTTCAGCAGGATCTTCAAATTTTATCATACTAACCGGAATACTACCCCCGGCTATGACTATATTGTTTACATTCCCATTTGATTTTTGTGCCGAAAGGTTATTTACCAACTGTTTTGCTTGTACTTCAACTTCAGATATACTCCTGCAACTTAGTTTTACTGATTCTCCTAATAAGATATGGTAGTTTTTCAGACCTGTTTCAGGCAGCGGTATATCTTCTATATAATAGCTACACTCCAATGCATAGTTATGTACAATAGCCTCCTTTAAACCTTCATCTAAATCCGGTAGCATGGTACCAATATTTGCTGCAATAAATCTTGCTTTTGATTCTATGTCCTCAACCTGAGTTCCATCTGTTTGAAATTTAAAATCAAGAAACGCCTGATGATCTGCATTCTTACCCGGAAAAATCTCAACCTGATTTTTTGAAACTCCTGTTTCGGCAGGAATTGTTAAATGTCGATTGGAAGTATTTTTTACTTTCAAAAGTTCAAGTACAAAACCTGCCTGAGTAAATTTAAATTTCTGATTTGATAGTTGTCTTGAAAACAGAAGATTGTCTGAAGTATCAATAAAATTATTACACAATACAGAATATAAACCTTGCTTTGTGGCAAGAAGAACCCCCTGAACAGATTTATTATCTGATATAATTCCACATACATCTGTCATTAGCAAGATATGTATCTTGTGAAGTAACAAGTTTCTGAGCATCCCTTTCTTTACAGATCCGGCAAGTAACAGGTAATGGCCTTCATACTGATCATTACTGATGTCAATTTCTGCTTTCTTGACAGTTTCTGCTTTTTCTCCTTCGGGAAAGAATAAAGTGTTAAGATTTTGTGACCAACTTTTATAGCCTTCTTTATCCAGCCATAACTTTCTCTTGGCAGTTATTTCATAACCGGCGAAACTTCTTTTTTCAACAATCAAAACTTTCAACCCCTTTTCAGCTGCAGCTATTGCTGAAAAATAACCAGCCAGTCCGGCTCCGTTTATCACCACATCATAATCAGAAATTTCTTTTACTCCCCTAAATTGCCCCTCTATCTCTTGAATCAAATGAGCACTTGCCAAGCCTGGTGTCAATAAAACTGCTCCTGTAGCCGGAATTCCAAGATTAATAAAGTTGCGTCTGCTGATCTTATGATTCATAGTTTTATTGTTTTAATTTCAAGTCAATAAACCAAGTAGAGAAAATCAAAAATACTTTAAAATTCCATTAATTCATTTGATCCTCTTTATAAAATTCAAATATGTTTTAGATATTGCCTACACCATACTTTGTCCAGTTGTAATTGAATTTAATCTGGACTATGTCTGGTTTATGTATGTGGCCGAACTGTAATCTTACAATCAAAATCAATTCTGTAGCAATACATAATCATTGGGAAATGGTTAATACCAGAGTAAGGCCTTCCTATTGATTTAAACAGGAAAGGAATAAATTTCTGGATTACCGATTAGGTTTTTTTAAAGGAAGATAAATTGTAAATAAGTACCTTTAGGAAAGATGGTGCTTATGAAGGTGATAATTAACTTATTGAGGAACCTTATATTATTCTAAAGAAGAAACGGCCTGGAAAA